>CAZQYO010000101.1:0-9167 GCA_964597415.1 uncultured Chitinophaga sp. | reverse complement strand
CTGAAGCGACCTGGAAAGACAAACGATATTATCGCTCTTTCAGATATTGTAATTATAAAAAATCAATATCTAGCTACACATGCAGCTTTCTTCAACCCTCGGGTAGTTATTATTCCCTCCACTATTAATTTAGAATATTACCGGGTGCCGGAGAAAAGGGAAACAAATGTGGTGGTAATAGGCTGGAGCGGTAGCCTCACTACCATTGAACATTTTAAGCCTATTATTCCCGTATTAAAAAGAATCAAAGAAAAATATGGAGAAAAAGTTGCCTTTAGAGTTTTTGGGATAGAAGATTATGAACTTAGGGAACTCAACATTAAGGGGATAGGATGGACCCCACAAAATGAAGTGGAGCAGATTGCTGCTTTTGATATAGGCATAATGCCATTGCCGGATAACCGGTGGACGCGCGGAAAATGCGGAATGAAGGGATTACAGTACATGGCCTTGGAAGTGCCCGCAATAATGAGTGCCGTGGGAGTGAATAAAGATATTGTGCAGGATGGGGTTAACGGATTTCTCGCAGCGAATGAGAAGGAATGGGTAGAAAAAATTTCATGGTTGGTAGAAGATAAAGTGCTCCGTGAACGATTGGGAAAAGCAGGGCGCAAAACTATTGAGGAAGAATATTCCTGTCAGGCTTTACAACAAACTTATGTTAAGCATTTTCAGAGTTTACTTTAGCATTCATAAATTAGTATGATGAAATACTTCGCCTTACTATTATTAGGTTCTTTCATTTCTATTTTCTGTTTTGCACAAAATCCGCTTCCGCCCAAGATGTATGCTGCGATGCGCGACTCTACTACTTCTATGGACGTGGTGTTTATGCAGGGTAAAGGGCGCAGTCTTTCGCTGGACGGACGGAATGTGCATCTGTTTAATTCCTTTTTTGAAAATAAAGCGACCGCAAAAAGTCAAACAGAACTTGCCGGTTCTATTATGTGGCTCATCAACGGTCGCGAGTTTCTGTCCGGAAAATTCTTTCTAAATGACTCTACCGGTTATGTGGTCATTGATAAAGAGGGTAAGGAATATGTTAACTTGATCAATGCCCAGGGAACCTCTTTCTTTAAATCACAGATAAAGGAATAAGTAGTTACGGCACTTGACGGATCGCCTATTTAGCCTTATATTGATTTTGTATCAGGCATTATGAAATATCTCTCCATCTCTCTTCTTCTCTCCATCTCCTGTTTTTATTCAGCGCAGGCACAGTCTTCTGTGACTAAACTTCCATGGGCATACTACATGACTATGACACACAACTGTAACTCGGCTGATATTGTGTTACTGAAAGGGGAAGGTGGAAGTGTGAATATTGATGATAAAAACATGGGTTTTGTAAAAGACTTGGTAACCGATGTGCCAGCCGAAAAAATTGAGTCTTCACCGGCAGCTACTATCATGTGCCTCAAAGACGGCAAAGAGTTTATTTCCGGGCAGATATTCGTGAAGGGTGACGTAGGGGTTGTCTCCTTTGAGTTAGATGGTAAAGAGTATGTGAATATGCTCAGTGATAAAGGGATGGAGTTCTTCCGTTCTGTCATGGATTTGTAAAGAGTTCTCCGACTGCACTTTTTATTTTCTTCTCTCATTTCTTCCTCTTAGGTTTACGACCGCCTTATACACAAGATGATGAAGAATGTTTTTCTGTTCCTACTGCTGATTGCACAATGCTTTTTTGTTCAAAGTCAGTCTGCTCCCGATTTCAAACAACATATTGTTTTCCTTGCTTCAGATAGTTTGCACGGTCGTTACATCGGGAGTAAAGATGAAGAGGTTGCGGCTGATTATATTATCCGGCAATTTCAGAAAGATGATATCCCGAATGTAAAAGGCAATTTGAAAGAGAAAAACTATTTACAGACATTCAGCTATTCACCTACTACGGATAGTATTCGGTTTAAATGGAAGGGTAAAAACGTGGTTGCATTTTTGGATAATCATGCGGATCATACCGTTGTTCTTGGGGCACATTATGATCATTTGGGTATGGGAGATCCCCATTTCTCCGCTTATCGCGGGGAACCTGCTGTACATAACGGTGCGGATGATAATGCCAGTGGCGTGGCCATGATTATAGAACTTGCTAAAAGACTAAAGAATTACTCTTTGAAAAATAACAACTACCTCATTATCGCTTTTAGTGGCGAAGAGGAAGGACTACTTGGCTCTAAGTGGTTTGTTACCCATCCTATGGTAGATATGCAAAAAGTAAACTACATGCTCAACTTTGACATGGTGGGGCGCTTAGATTCCAATCGGCTGATTGTAAATGGGGTGGGCACATCGCCCGAATGGATACCGGCAATGAAACGGATTACTACCTCCATGCACATCAAAACTACGGAAAGCGGAATTGGTCCTTCTGATCACACTTCTTTCTATCTAAACAATATACCCGTGTTGCACTTTTTCAGCGGGCAGCACCATGATTATCACAAACCGAGTGATGATGAATACAAAATTAATTACCCGGGGATGAATAAAATCTTCGATTATGTGATGGCACTAATAAGCAACTTAAACAACAAGGGAAAATTAGAATTCAACAAAACAAAGGAAGAGAAAAGTGAAGATACTCCCAGATTTACCGTTACGCTGGGAGTGATGCCAGATTATACTTTTGAGGGGCAGGGGATGCGTATTGATGCCATCACCAATGAGCGCCCGGCTTCAAAGGCAGGGCTATTGGACGGGGACGTAGTGATTCAATTAGGGGAGGTAAAAGTGACCGATATGATGAGCTATATGAAAGCACTTTCAGCTTTTAAAAAGGGAGACACTACTAAAGTAAAAGTGAAACGTGGAAATGAAATAATTGAAAAGGATGTGCACTTTTAAGTTCTCTTTACACAAACATTGATTCTTTTTTGTCAACTATTCTTCTCATAGAGACCTCTTCGTCTGTCTGTTCAGTGGCATTAGCCAACCACGGGATTGTAATAGATTACCGGGAAGACCGCGAGAAGAACTCTCATGCCCGTGTGATTACCCGGTTGATTGACGACCTGACAAAATCAAACGGTATATTATTCTCTCAGTTAGACGCTATAGCCGTTAGTGCCGGCCCGGGTTCCTATACCGGTCTTCGCATTGGCATTGCAACCGCTAAGGGGTTGTGTTATGCACTGGAGAAACCAATAATAGCTATCTCTACTCTTCAGGCACTGTCAGACGGGATGTGCCTCCAAAAAGTAAAGGATAACAAGTATTATTTACCGTTAATTGATGCGCGAAGGATGGATGTATATGCCGCCTTGTATAGCAGTGTCGGAAATGAAATAATTGCCCCTACCTTTTCTACTCTTGATCAACAGTTTCTTGACTCATTGGAGCCTTACAGCAAAATAATTGTTGCTGGGGATGCTGCGGAAAAGTCGAAAATAATCTTGAGAAGTGATCGGTTTGTGTTTTTGGAAAATATTCAGCCGGATGCGAGGTATATGGCAGCTATTGCAGAAAAGAAATTTCAAGTAAAAAACTTTATAGATGTGGCTTATTTAGAGCCGATGTATATCAATGAATCTTACGCCAAAGCCCCCAAAGGTAGCAGTTGAGATTGGGTGCGGGAAAGGAGCAATCGCAGACTTGATTTACGAAATGTTTCGGGCCACCTTATCCATACAGTGTAGCATTGCTTTTTGAACCGATAAATAGTTTGGCAGTTCCTTTCCTTTAAATATCCACATGAGGGACATCTGCTTTTGGGCAGTAACCAATTTCTCGTACACCGCGAATTTATTCATGCGATATACCTCGCGCATCTGACGTTTTACTCGATTGCGATCTGTCGCGTGCTTGAAATTTCTTTTGGGAACGGAGAAACTTGCTTGTGCCGGATAAAAAGAAGGAATAGGATGTATCAAATAAACAAGGGTAAATCCGTCTTTAGATACGGATTTACCCTCTTTAAACAGTTGTTCTGTAAGTTTACGGCTTTTGAGCTTTTCGTCTCGACAAAATGAGTCTTTCCCCTGTACAAGTTGCAGATTGAACTCCGCAAATGATTTAGTCTTTAGCGAATTACTTGAGCCTTCCTTCGTCTGATACGGAGAGTTTTTTCCGGCCTCTTGCCCTTCTTCGTGCGAGAACTTTTCTTCCATTTTTAGTGCTCATTCTCTCTCTGAAACCGTGTTTATTCTTTCTTTTCCTTCGGCTCGGTTGAAATGTCCTTTTCATATTCTATTTTATACTTTTCAATTAAGGGACGGCAAAAATAATTATTCTGCCCACAAAACAAACTGTTTAAACGTATTGGATTATCGCAAAAGCGACCTTCTCCTTGTAATCAGAACCCTGTGAGCATTCTTCAAACCTTTGTTAACTATTCATCGCTACTAAAAATTCTTCATTGGTTTTTGTTCCTTTCATTTGCTGGGTCAAGAAGTTCATCGCTTCTTCTGAAGTCATATCGCCAATGTGATTGCGCAAAATCCACATCCGCTGTAAAGTATCCTTATCTAATAATAGATCATCTCTACGGGTTGAAGAAGAAATAATATCAATGGCCGGGTAAATTCTTCGGTTTGAAAGTTTGCGGTCTAACTGCAATTCCATATTTCCCGTTCCTTTAAATTCTTCAAAAATCACTTCGTCCATCTTAGAGCCGGTATCTATCAGTGCGGTAGCCAATATGGTGAGAGAGCCGCCATTTTCAATTTTGCGGGCTGCTCCAAAAAATTGCTTAGGCTTTTGCATGGCATTAGCTTCTACGCCTCCGGATAATACTTTACCAGAGGAAGGAGAAACGGTGTTGTGCGCCCTGGCTAATCTCGTAATAGAGTCGAGCAGAATAACCACATCGTGGCCGCACTCTACTAAACGCTTGGCTTTTTGCAATACGATGGTCGAAACCTTTACGTGTTTGTCGGCCGGTTCATCAAAAGTGGAGGCAATCACTTCTCCGTTTACACTTCTGTCCATATCCGTCACCTCTTCGGGGCGTTCATCTACCAGCAATACTATCAGGTAAACTTCGGGATGGTTTTTGGCTATTGCATTTGCGATTTCTTTGAGGATGGTGGTTTTTCCGGTTTTGGGCTGCGATACAATCATCCCCCGCTGTCCTTTTCCTACGGGTGTGAACAGGTCAATGATGCGAGTAGTCAGATTGGTAGGGGCAGTAAACAGATTTAGTTTTTCGTGAGGGAAGAGCGGGGTGAGGTAATCAAATGAAACTCGGTCGCGAATATCTTCCGGCAATCTTCCGTTGATGGTATCTACTTTCAAGAGAGCAAAATACTTTTCTCCCGCTTTTGGAGGGCGGATATAGCCTTTTACTGTATCTCCGGTTTTTAATCCGAACAATTTAATTTGTGACGGGGATACATAAATGTCATCGGGAGACGAAAGGTAACTGTAATCAGAAGACCTCAAAAATCCGTAGCCATCAGGCATCATTTCCAATACTCCCTCTCCTTCAATTATGGCATCTGATTCTACGCTGAAAATATTTCTGGCTCTCGTATCCTCATGCTGTTTCTCGGGAGTGAAATGAGTTTCCGCAGAGTGCTCGTGAGTTTCATCCATAGCTACTTGTGATGATTCTGCTACTTCTTCTTTTTCGATCGAAGGCGATGTTTCTTGTATTGGAAACGGTTCGTGGGTCTCTTTTTTTGTTTTTAATCCCGGATCAATGGGCTTGCGTGCCCGTGGTTTTTTGGCCTTTTCCTTCTCTTTTTCTTCCTCTACAGGGTGCAGTGCTTGCGCATCTAAGATTTTGAGAATTAATTCCTGTTTTTCCAATTTGTCGTTGTCCTTAATTTTCAGACCTTCTGCTATTTCTTTTAATTCAGGAAGGATCATGTCATTCAACTGAAGAATGTCGTACATGTGTTAATTTTTAGTGTAATAATAATTATGATGAGAGATATATGAATGAGAAATTGTCATACGAAACGAAAAAAACACCTGCTGTGTTTGCCAAAATGCATATTGAAGTATCGGGATTTTTTCGGACAGTAATTTTTAGTTGGAAAGCACTAAATACTGAGAGATCTATCAGATAACGAGTGCAATGTTAGATAAACTTTCGGATTCGCCAAATTTTTCTTCTGGAAATTGAAGCGCAATGCCACAAAGGATTTGGCGGCAATTTCTTGCCTTTGACGAGTTTGATTTAACACTAAAACAGCCGCTGCTTTTTTCATTCAAATGAAAAGGCATGAAAGTAAGTTTCGCCAAAAAAATATCTTTGCCGAAAATCATTCAGAATGTTAGAAATAGCGAATATCAGAGCGAAAGCAGATGAAATTAAAAGTCGTTTGGCGATTAAAAATTTTGGGCAGTTGAACCTGATTGACGAAGCTTTAGTAGTGGATGAAAAGCGAAGAAACATTCAAAAACAGTTGGATGATAATTTGGCGCAACAAAACGCGATTGCTAAAGAAATAGGAGACTTATTCAAGCAAGGCAAAAAAGAAGAAGCTGAAAAGAAAAAGGCAGAAACGTTCGCTTTAAAGGAAGATTCAAAATTGTTGGAGATCGGGCTTAGAAAGGTAGAAGAAGATTTAACCAATATCCTAGTACTTATTCCCAATACCCCAAGTGCTGCTGTACCCAAAGGAAAATCACCCGAAGAAAATGAGGTGGTGAAGCAGCAGGGAGAGATTCCTCTTCTTGACGAAAGTGCATTGCCTCATTGGGAATTGGCAAAAAGGCACGACCTGTTTGATTTAGAGTTAGGTGTGAAAATTACAGGAGCCGGCTTTCCGGTGTATAAAAAGCAGGGGGCCAAACTACAACGGTCATTGGTCAGTTTCTTTTTAGATAATGCCATTGACGCGGGCTATACGGAAGTGATTCCTCCCTATATCGTGAATGTTGATTCTGCCTTTGCCACCGGGCAATTACCCGATAAGGAAGGACAGATGTATTATATAGGATTAGACCAGTTTTACCTTATTCCTACAGCAGAAGTACCGGTAACCAACATAGTGCGAAACGAAATTCTGGATGAAAGAAATCTGCCGATGAAATTTGTGGCCTATTCCCCTTGCTTTCGCAGGGAAGCCGGATCTTATGGAAAGGATGTCCGGGGGCTAAATAGGGTTCATCAATTTGAAAAAGTAGAGATAGTGCAAATTGCACATCCGGATAAAAGCTACGAGGTTTTGGAAGAAATGGTAGCCCATGTAGAAGGGTTGTTGCAAAAGTTAGAATTGCCATATAGAATTCTGCGCCTTTGCGGAGGTGATATGAGTTTTGCCTCGGCTTTAACTTACGATTTTGAAGTATATAGTGCTGCTCAAAAGCGCTGGTTGGAGGTGAGTTCAGTTTCTAATTTTGAAACGTTTCAAAGTAACCGAATGAAAGTGCGATTTCGTGATGAAAGCAAAAAGACAAGATTGGCGCATACCCTCAACGGCAGCGCTTTGGCACTTCCGCGTATTGTTGCATCATTACTGGAAAATCATCAAACGAAGGGCGGAATTAATATTCCCGCTGCTTTAAGTCCCTATACCGGTTTTAGCTCCATTGTATAAACATGTCTATTTCTTTGTCAATTAATTGGGACATAATCTGCGGAAGAGAATATCTCTTCAAAGTTGACTATTTTATGTGCTAACATTTTTGATTGGCTAAGTCCTTCACAAGTAAGGTGTTTCATAATAAATGTGAATAACCTTATCCCCTCATTTTCGCAACCACCTATAACTGGCATTATAATAGTAATTGTGAGTAGTCTGCGAAATCCGACAACTTACTGACAATCGGCAACGCATACTATTAGAAGTTTAAGTCGTTACTTTATTAAACAAGCATTTTTCATTTAATAACCAGACATTATGAAAACGGATACCTCAATGAACTTAATGCTGGTAGTGTTCTGTGTAGTGCTGATTGGTTTTGTAATTCTCAACCGCAAAATGAGTGAGTCGCTCAACAAAAAGCAAGCGGGCGTAGAACAAACCCAAGTGAACAATTAAAAGAACACTATCGGGTAATGGTCACTTTCCCCGTTAGCCATGAACTTCCGGTATTTACTTTTAGCAAATAAATACCCGGCAGCATGGCAGAAGCATCTATTATTCCCTCTCCTTTTGCGAATGTTCCTCTTAAAACTTCGGCTCCTCTCATGTCAAACAATACCCAAGCGGAGGCGGTTAGTTCAGTACGGATAAAAAATAGACCGGTACCGGGATTTGGGAAAATGCTTAAGGCTTCTCTTTTTGATAAGGGAGATGATATAGAAGAATAGTAAAGTGATAGTTGCAAAGCCTGGTAGGCGTTCACTCTTCCATAGCCTAATTCTCTACTCCATGTTCCGTTTGTGAAAGAAGAGTCGTAATTATATCCGCCTACTTTTTCGGCACTCATTGCTATGATATTCCGCACATCTTCGGCAGTAAGATCGGCCCGCAGAGAGAGTAAAAGTGCTCCTACCCCCGCAGCATTAGGGCAGGCAGCAGATGTGCCATTGAAAGTGAAGGTGTAGTTTTGCGCAGTAAACCCTTTGTTTCCATTCATATCAGTTGTTGCTATTTTGACTCCCGGAGCACTAAAGTCAAGTCCCGGGCCGTAATCACCTCCCCAGTTTTCACCGCTGCAATCTGCCGGATTTTTTCGTTCATCACACATGCTAGTAGCGTTTACCGCAATCGTTTGCAACAGCGAGGATGGCCAAATAGGCCCCAAACTATCGTTGTCGTTTCCACTGCTAAAAAACATAGCTGTCCCTTTCCCGTTTCGTCCATTCGTATAAGCTTGTTGAATGGCATCATTTACAGGCTGCATTCCTCCCGGAAGAAAGGAGAGCAATGCCGGAGGTAAGCCCCATGAGTTGCTCAAGATATCTGCACCTGATACACTCCATGCCCAGCCAATCGCATCAGCAAATGCGGTGGCAGTAGAATAAGGCAAAGGACCGCTCGATCCTTGTAACAGGATGTAATAGAAAGCGCGAACCGGAATAATCTTGCACAGAGGCGCAATGCCGGTGGTCACTTTGTTGTTATCTTTTACTGCGGCTACAATACCGGAGCAGCAGGTGCCGTGTCCATCTTCCGGGTAATTGGGGGTGGGATATCCGTCCGTTGAATCACTCACCGCATCGTGGCCGGGAAGCAGGTTGGCCATGAGGTCTTCATGCAGGGTATCTACGCCTGAGTCAATAATGCCCACTTTGATAGTAGGATCTCCGGTCGTCAGCATCCAGG
>CAZQYO010000100.1:0-9260 GCA_964597415.1 uncultured Chitinophaga sp. | reverse complement strand
TATTCAGAAATTTGATCCCTATATCAACGTAGATCCGGGTACTCTTAACCCCTACGAGCATGGAGAGTGTTATGTGACAGATGATGGTGCAGAGACAGATTTAGATTTAGGTCATTACGAGAGATTTCTCAACATCCGCACCTCTCAAGCTAATAACGTCACTACCGGTAGAGTTTACCAAACAGTGATTACGAAAGAGCGCGAGGGGGCTTATTTGGGGAAAACGGTGCAGGTAATTCCACACATTACCGATGAGATTAAGCGAAGAATGTTACTGCTGGGGCAAACAGGCGAATACGATATTGTGATTACAGAGTTAGGCGGGACCGTTGGAGATATAGAAGCGCAGCCTTATGTTGAAACGGTTCGCCAAATACGCTGGGAATTAGACAAGCACGATACTTTAATCTGTCAGCTTACTCTAATCCCCTTTCTCAAATCAGCCAAAGAATTAAAAACCAAACCCACGCAGCACTCGGTAAAAGAATTGCAGGCCTTGGGAGTAATGCCCGATATTTTAGTTTGCCGAACCGAAACTCCTTTATCGGATGAAATCAGAAAAAAATTGGCTCTCTTCTGCAACGTAGATAAGGATTCTGTAATTCAGGCATTAGACGTAGATACCATTTATCAGGTTCCTATTGAAATGCAGGGAGAGAACTTAGACACTACTGTGCTCCGCAAACTACATTTGCCCGATATAAATCCCTCTAACCTTGATAAGTGGAAAGAGTTCCTGAACAAGTTACAGCACCCAAGAGGAGAAGTGCGGATTGGATTAGTGGGAAAATACATCGAATTGCAAGATGCCTACAAGTCTATTCACGAATCGTTTATTCACGGGGGGGCAGCTAACAATGTAGAAGTGATAGTAGAGCCTATCCACAGTGAACATATTGACGAAGATAATGTAGCGGATAAGTTAAAACATTTAGATGCCATATTAGTCGCACCCGGCTTTGGAAACAGAGGGATTCAAGGAAAAATTGAAGCGATTAAATATGTTCGCGAAAACAGTATTCCGTTTTTCGGGATTTGCCTGGGGATGCAATGTGCCGTGATTGAGTTTGCCAGAAATATATTGGGCATGAAAACGGCTCACTCAACCGAAATGGAGCCTGACACCAAGTTTCCGGTCATTGATATGATGGAGGAGCAGAAGAAAATAGTGAAGAAGGGCGGCACCATGCGCTTGGGTGCGTTTAATTGCGACCTTACTCCCGGCTCTTTGGCTCACCAACTTTATGGCAGTGAACATATCACAGAGCGACATCGGCATCGCTTCGAGTTTAACAACACCTACTTAGAGCAATTTGAAAATGCAGGGATGATAGCTACCGGCAAAAACCCGGATAGCGGTTTGGTAGAAATAGTAGAGATACCTTCTCATCCGTTTTTTATAGGTGTGCAATTTCATCCCGAATTAAAGTCAACGGTAGATACCCCTCATCCCTTATTTGTAGGGCTTGTAAAAGCTGCCCTTCAGTATAAAGGCAATCAAAAAAAAAAGACTGAACCGAAAAAAGCCATAGAGGCTTAATACTTGGAGAGTGATTATCTCCGGCAATTCGACTCCTTAATAAGGATTGATTTATTCTTAAATAAAACCTCTAAGAGGTACTGAGGTTTTCGGTCATGCTTTCATTTTTAAATCTCCGCAGTGGAAATTAAAGATGAAAGCCATTTAGAATTTCTCAAAAATATTTCCCTATGAAATACTCCGGTCCTGACATCCACCTTAATATGAACATTCGCGGATTAAAACCATCTGCCACGCTTCAAATCAACGAAAAGAGTGCGGCACTAATCAGCGAAGGCAAAAAGGTATATCGCTTTGGATTAGGGCAATCGCCATTTCCTATTCCCGATGAAGTGGTAGAGGCACTGAAATCTAACGCCTACCAAAAAGACTATCTGAATGTGAAAGGCTTAAGAGAGTTGCGCGATGCCATTGCGGCTTTTAATGAAAGAGTGCAACAGATCGAAATTAAAAGACAGCATGTGCTCGTTGGCCCCGGTTCAAAAGAGTTGATATTTCTTCTACAATTAGTGTATTACGGAGAGTTGATTATACCTACCCCAAGTTGGGTATCGTATGCACCACAGGCAAAAATAATTGGCCGAAACATTACCTGGGTTCCTACTCGCAAAGAAGACGACTGGGTGCTGCAACCGGAAATGCTGGAAAAACTGGCAAAGGATGACCCTTACCGCCCTCGATTAGTGATATTAAACTATCCTTCTAACCCCACCGGACATGCCTACCCGAAAGAACTGTTGAAGCAATTAGCTAAGGTAGCCCGGAAATACAAAATGATTATTGTAAGTGATGAAATATACGGGCTGCTCAACTTTGAAGGCAAGCATGTAAGCATTGCTCATTATTATCCCGAAGGTACCATTATCAGCAGCGGATTGAGCAAATGGTGCGGGGCTGGCGGCTGGCGCTTAGGGTTCTTTTCTTTTCCTCCCGAGTTGGTATGGCTGCAAGAGGCATTGGCTGTTGCCGCCAGTGAAACCTTCACCTCCACCTCTGCTCCTATTCAGTATGCAGCTATAAAAGCCTTTCAGGGAAGTCCGGCCATAGAGAAATACTTGCTCGACTCCAGAAAGATATTGAAATCCATAGGGTACTACCTGGCTGATGAACTAAATGAATTAGAGATTCAACTCAATTATCCGGGTGGAGCCTTTTATCTTTTCCCTGACTTCAGCCGTTTTAAAAATAAATTGCGCGAGCGGGGAATTTACACCAGCAAACAACTCTGCGAAAAATTGTTGGAAGAGACCGGGGTAGCAATTCTTCCCGGTAGTGAGTTTGGGAGACCTCCCGGTGAAATGACTTGCAGAATGGCTTATGTAGATTTTAATGGCGCAAATGCCCTCCAAGTGGTTGACCAATTTAAAGAAGTGAAGGAACTATGCCCTTCTATCAGCGAAGGAGTGCAAGTGCTGAAGAGTTGGATGAGCCGATATTCGTAAAGCCGTATCAAGAATGTTCAAGAGAAACCGCCTGCTTTTGCCTAACCGACTATATCGCTCGCAAAAATGCTTTCTTCCACTATTCTCTACTTTCAACTTATCTTTTATTTGTTTGCACGTTTTAATTTCGATGAAATAGCTGCACATTAGCCATAATAGAATCTGATATAAATGCCAACGATGAACACCCCACAGCCGTTTAACTGGAAACCTCAACTCGATAAGCGCTCCATCTCGATAATACTATGGAATTTAACCCCCTTAGCCGGAGTGGTTTTTCTCGGTTGGGAACCCGCCAGCGTATTCATTTGCTATGCGTTGGAAACTATTGTAATCGGCATATTCAATGCGATAAAGCTGTTGGTGGTTCATTATTACGGGTTACCTACACCATCGAGTGATAAAGGAGTAAAAGGCTTGATGATTATTCCCTTTTTTCTTGTTCATTATTTCCTTTTTGTGTTTGTACAGTTATCTCTCTTTTTCCCTTTGCTCAATGCTCAGACCTCGATTGGGATCTCTGCCATTTACCAAAACATCACTCTTTTCATGACGGTGAAAAGCACCAACATTGCCCTCTCTATCTTTACCATCAACTGCGGGCTTCAGTTTGTCAGTGGTTTTATTATGAATGGAGCCTATACAAAGCGCACCATGGGAGAGCAGATGTTTGAGCCTTATCCAAGAATTTTTGTTCAGCAATTCGTAGTGATTCTCGGTGCCTTTATTTTCCATATTATCGGTAGTGGATGGACTATTCTGATCGTTTTCATTCTCATCAAAGCCTACTTCGATTTGCTGTTGAAAGACCTTGACCTTATAGCATTAGCCAAAAAAGCTCAGGTAAGTGCCAAAACTTAATCTCCGGATTTTCATCCGCATTTTAAATTTTAAAGAATGCTTTCTGCGTGATATTCTAAAGAGTGGATCACAGTACCAATGTTGTACCGGCAAGCCATTTTAAAATTGGTTGAACAGAGAGATTGCTCCTTTAAAAAAAATTGAAAGGCCTATCAATCGGCTATGCTAAAAGCTGTCTAATAGACAGCAAAAGGCTGTATGATGGGCAGCATAAAGGGTAGCAAGAAACCATTTCCTCCCAAAATGTCTTTTCCCAAAAAGTGATAATCAATAAAACCGGTCGGCTATTACCGCTAAAGAAGACTTACAAAGCCTGACCCCTTGTCTTGCTTTTCCCTGCCTTCAAACTGTGGAAAAGGTGTGGATAGCTGTTGGTTTCTTGTAGTTTAGCGCCTGTTCCGTTTTTATATTTTCGCATCCCTTTGGTAAGTGACCTGCTATGCAACTGACGACATTAGAAATAAAAGGATTTAAGAGTTTCGCTGAAAAGACGACCATTCACTTTAATAATAAAATTACAGGAGTGGTAGGCCCTAATGGTTGTGGCAAAAGCAATGTGGTAGATAGTATCCGCTGGGTGTTAGGGGAGCAAAAAACCAGTATGCTGCGGCTCGAAAAAATGGAGAATCTCATCTTCAACGGCACCAAAAGCAGAAAGGCCTCCGGCATGGCAGAAGTTTCCCTCACTTTCGAGAATACAAAAAACATCGTTTCCTCCGATTATAAAACCATCACTATCACCCGTAGGCTATTCCGCGATGGCGAAAGCGAATACCTGCTAAATGGAGTAGCCTGCCGCCTAAAAGACATTAACTCCTTATTCTTAGATACCGGAGTGAGCAGCGACTCCTACGCCATCATAGAGTTGGGAATGATTGATGAAATACTGAACGACCGCGACAACAGCCGCAGAAAGCTGTTTGAACAAGCAGCCGGAGTGAGCAAATACAAGAAGCGCAAAAAGGAAACCATTGATAAGTTGAAGGGAACCGATGCCGACCTTGAAAGAGTAAAGGATTTACTGTTTGAAATCGAAAGCAACCTGAAAACTTTAGAGGCGCAAGCAAAAAAGACTAAGCGATACTATGAACTGAAGGAGGAATACAAGCAACTCAGTTTACTGCTGACCAAATACAATTTGCAATCCTACAAAGAAACCTTCAAAAGTCTGGGAGAGCAAAAGCAAAGAGAAGAAGACAAAAAATTAGAATTTGAAACTTCGGTGAGCCAGGTCGAAGCCCTACTCGAAAAGGAAAAGTTAGACAATGTGGACAAGGAAAGAGCACTTTTCGAAATACAGAAAAAGCGAAACACCTTAGTAGCCGGAGTGGGAGAAAAAGAGAATGAGCGCAACCTGCTGAATCAGCAAATCAAGTATTCCTTAGACAAAAAAGAATCAGCCGGCAAGCAGATTTTAGAGGCAAACGATCAGGTAGAAAAACTTAAACTCTCTATTGATAAGTTAAGCCTCGACAACGATAGCGAAGAGAAATTATTAGCCGGCAAGAAAGAAGAACTGGGCATACTCGAGGTGGAGTTGAACAAAATTCGAAGTGAACACGGCAGCCTCAAAGATTCCCTGACTAATGAGCAGAAAATATTTACCGAAAAGGAACGGCTCATTTTTGAATTAGAGAAAAAGTTAGCGGTCAACCGCAGCAGCAACGAGAGTTTGCAGCGCGACCTTTCGCAAAGCGAAGGTGATGTGCAGAAAAAGCGAACAGAGTTAGAGCAACTACAGAAAGATTTTGAACTGCTGAAAACAGAGAAAGAAACAGCCGAGCAAAAACTGAACTCGCTGATGGCAGAAGAGGAGAGCAAGAAAAATGAAGTAGCTGATTTAGAAGCCTCCGTTGACAAAACGCGACAAGAGTTAACACAGGAAACCAGAAAGTTAGATGCCCGGAAAAATGAATTTGACCTGACCAAAAGTTTGGTGGAGAATCTGGAAGGCTTCCCGGAGAGTATCAAATTCTTAAAGAAGAATGCGAAGTGGAGCACCGACACTCCTCTCCTCTCAGATATTATTTACTGTGCAGAAGAATATCGGGTAGCCGTTGAGAACTATCTGGAGCCTTATCTGAATTATTACGTAGTTCAAAATATTGAAGAAGCAGTGATGGCTGTGAAAATGCTCAATGATGCGTCTATGGGTCGTGCTAACTTTTTCATTTTAGACGAATTTGAAAAATTTACTCCCGGTGAATCGCTGGCAGTAGAAGGAACCAAAGCCGTGAACGAATTAGTAGAGTTAGATGCGAGGTATAAAAAATTAGGTGCTTATCTATTAGACCGTGTATTCTTAGTAGATGACAACGGAAAATTTGAAGTAAAGAATCTGGAAACTCACGGCAAAAAAATAGTTCTACTATCAAAAAGCGGACGTTACATCCGCAAAGACTTCTCTTTGAGCGGTGGCGCAGTGGGTCTATTTGAAGGAAAGAAAATAGGACGAGCTAAAAACCTTGAAAAACTGCAAGAAGAAATCAAGGAGTTAGAGATTTCTACCTATAAACTTCATCAGCAGGTAGCTAACACTCAGGTAAAGATAAATCAGTTAAAGGCTTCCTCTCTCGCCCGCGAAATTGATTCGCAGCGGAGCTTGGTTAATCAACTCAATTCAAAAAGTTCAGCAGCGCAAGCGAGCATACACAGCTTAGTGAACTTTTTAGAAGGAGCCGATGCCAAAAGCAAGGATATTGCCGTGCGGATGGAAACTCTAAAAGCAGAGGTAGAAGCCATCAACACCGAATTAGAAGCCCTCCGCCAAACACAAAGTGAGGCAAAATCCATATTGGAGAAAACCGATAAAGAATTTATTGAACTGACCAATAAACTCAGTGAAGCCTCTTCGCGCTTCAATCAAAAAAACATTGAGTTTCATCAACAGCAAAATCGGGTAAACTCTATTAACCAGGAGTTAGGGTTTAAGAAAAGTCAAATCGAGACGCTCTCGTCACAGCTCACCCGCAATAACGAAGTGATTCTCGAAAGCCAGCAACAGGTAGATGAAAATCAAAAGAAGCTTAAAGAATTAGAAGCGGAGTTACTGGGCAACTATGCCGATAAAGAAAACTATCAAAACGAAGTATCGCAGGCAGAAAAGTCATATTACGATTCACGCAGTGCTATTAATGAATTAGATACCCGGCTGCGCGAGCTGTCCCGCTCCAAAGAAAACGTTTCGCTACTGCTGAATCAGATCAATGAAAAATTCAGCGAACTGAAACTTTCGCTGGCCTCAATGAAAGAGCGCCTGAGTGTAGAGTTCAGTATTGACATCAATACCATTTTGAACGAAGAGTTTGAAATGGTGCAGCCCTTAGAGGAAGTGCAAGCCGAGGTGGAGAAAGTAAAAAGAAGAGTAGAAAGTTTTGGCGAAATAAACCCAATGGCCTTAGAAGCATTTGAAGAAATGAAGAAGCGCCATGATTTCATAATCGCACAGCGCAAGGATTTGGAAGAAGCTAAAACTTCCTTGCTCGACACTATTAAAGAGATTGAAACCACTGCGAAGGCGCAGTTTTTAGAAGCCTTCGGAAAAGTGCGTGAAAGTTTTATCAATGTGTTTCACACGCTCTTTAGCGCAGATGATCAATGTGATCTCTTCTTAGTCAATCCTGATGAGCCCTTAGAATCCAAAATTGAAATTGTAGCCAAACCAAAAGGGAAACGACCCACTGTTATTGACCAACTTTCGGGCGGAGAAAAAACACTTACAGCTACCGCCTTACTATTCTCTCTGTATCTTTTAAAACCGGCTCCATTCTGTATTTTCGATGAAGTAGATGCCCCGCTGGACGATGCCAACATCGCCAAGTTCAACAAAATCATTCTTGAATTTTCAAAGGAGTCGCAGTTTATCATCGTGACACACAACAAATCTACAATGGCATCAGTGCAAGCTATTTACGGAGTAACTATGGCCGAACAAGGAGTATCGCGCGTGGTTCCCGTTGATTTCAGAAGTTTAAACTAATGAAGGATATTAAGTTTCCTGCGATTGGACTTGTTCTGTTATTCATCCTTATTTCCGTTTACTATTTCTATTTTATCCAACATGCGGCACAACTAAGCTTTGCCCCCTACGGAGATGGATATAAAAACTATTATACCCTTAGCTACTATTTAAAATACAATACAGGCACTCATTTTACGGGGATGAACTACCCTTTCGGGGAAAATGTAATTTATACCGATAATCAACCTGCGGTAGCTTGGGCGCTTAAAGGATTAAGCTGCTTCGTTCCCGGATTGACCAATCACCTACGCGAAATATTACTCTATACAATTTTCATTTCTATTTTTCTTTCTTACCTATTTGTTTATCGCTTGCTATTTCTGTTTGATCTACCTCCCATTTTTGCTGCTATTTGCAGTCTATTTATTTGCATGCTCGCTCCACAAATGGCAAGAATAAATGGTCATTATTCACTGGCGTATTCCTTTTATTTTCCGCTACTCTTAGTATTAATCGTAAACCAGCTAAATGGCTTGAATCAGTGGCGACCCATTGTACTGCTCAGTTTGCTTTTAAGCATTTTCATTTTTATCCATCCTTATTACTTTGCCATTTCCGCCTTCTTTTTAATCTCACTATTAGTTGTTCACGCATGCCGGTCGAGAATATGGAAAGTTTTAAAGTTTCTCGTGCCTGTTATTGTTTCCCTGAGTTTGTTCAAAACCTATTTATTCTTTACAGATGCAATAGTTGACCGCCCTACTTCACCCTGGGGGTTTATGATTTCACGCTCTACCCTGGCAGATATCTTTCTATATCCTAACTCCTTCATTTATCAAGGGCTACATACTTTAGGTCTTGCTAAAAAAATAGTTTTTCATTGGGAAGGGCAAGCCTACATCGGAGTAATCTGCACCATCTGTTTAATTTTATTGGCATTAGCATACGCCTTCCGAAAACTATCGTTTTTAAGAATAAACTCCACCGCCCTTTTGCTTTTATTGGCCTCTATACCAGTTTTATTATTTGCTATGGCATTCCCTTTTTCTGTGCATGTAAAGCTGGAGCAACTATTAGACTTTATGCCCAATACGATTAAACAGTTTAGAGCTATTGGCAGATTTTCATGGATATTCTACTATACCGCAAGTATTACAGCCTCCTTGGTTCTTTATAACTTAATTAAAGTCTCCAAAACAAAATCTTTTGCATGGGGAATTGGCATTACCGCAATGGTCATTTGGTTTATAGACATGAACACCACCAACAACTATTGGGCAAGCGTAATGAAAAAATGGGCGGTGCCGGTAAACGAAGCTGTAGAGGCAAGTGCCATTGAAGTGAAACTAAAAGAACATCAACTTTCATTCGATAGTTTTCAAGCTATTTTACCTATTCCTTATTTTAACAACGGCTCCGAAAAAATTTATTTAGAAGCAGCCGGAGCACAATTTGA
>CAZQYO010000099.1:4372-9303 GCA_964597415.1 uncultured Chitinophaga sp. | reverse complement strand
TGCGGTGCCAGATACTGTGGTAGTAGGGTTTACTAATAGTAATGTGTTTCAAGACAATCCCTACTTCCCAAACAGTGTGCTCACGATTGATGAGGTGCGCTTTACGGGTTTTAGCGGCTCCTTACCCAACTGGGATTTTGAGCAATGGGATACTTTGCTTTTTGATTATCCCGATCTCTGGTACTCTGAGGAAGTACGTAATATTGGAATGTTTACCGGTGCGGATAGAATTGTCAAAACTACCGATCGGGTTTCGGGCAATTATGCTATTCGATTGGAGACCACGGTAGGGAAACGTAACGTTTCGCTTTCGACACAAAACGAAGACTTCGAACTTCCTGCTTTCGCGGTGGGTGGTAAGCATACTACCTTTAATTTTTATGCGAAGTACTTCCCCGTAAACAATGATACGCTGATAATTGAGCTAAAGATGTTTAAAGGCGATTCGATGATTGGCTACGTTAATTTCATCACGGATTCTGCTATTCCACAGTACACCGGCTTTGCTTTGCCTATTTCTTATTCTTACCCAACAGTTATCCCCGATAGTGCTGCTATCAGGGTCTCTTTAGGTTATGAGCAGAGTCACGGCAACTCTGTATTATATCTCGACAACTTGAGTTTCGACACTTTTGGACCTACGGTGGGCATTCAAAACCTGCCATTAGCCGGAGGTGCTTTCCGCCTTTACCCCAACCCTGCACAAGGTCGTGTAGAAGCGGAATGGAATAACCCGGAGGCAGGCCCGTCCACTATCACCTTTACCGACATCAACGGGCGCTTGCTTAAAACCGTTCGCTGTGAAGGCGCGATGCAACGCACCTCGCTCGATATTAGCGAGCTGCCCGCAGGCTTTTATATAGTGAGCCTCCGTGCCGGACACAGTACCGCTTACCGCAAGCTGATGGTGAGTGAGTAAAAAAGCAAACGATCGGTTTCTGCGCTAAGTCTTTAAACTATGCTTTCAGTCATCCGGTGGTGGGATTCATCGGATGACTATTTTTCTAAGACTTTTACTTCCCCTTAGGGTTTCTTTACTACAAATATAAGCAGCGCAAAGAACCCTACAGATTTTTCCAGTCAGTTGAGTTATCCCTTCTCCGGTTGCTCCTCAGCAGAGACGAAGTCCGTTTCGCTCAACACAATAAAAATAAATTAACGACTGACACAGTTCGTTATACACTCCCTTTTTTATAGTTTTTGCATGGTTTTTATACGATTTAGTGCTATTTAAAGTGTTTTGGCTTTTGCAAACAAGCAACATTAGCCCTTTAAGTTTAGTTTGCATACCCTTCAGTTCCCCTTCACGCCAACTCAGTTCCCCTTTGCGCCCACTCACTTGCCTTTATAAGGCACTAAAAAAGCCCCTGCCTTTTAATTCGGCAGGGGCAAACAACGAGCTTACCGCAAATTAGGGCGTGGGAGGGGTTGGTGGCGCAGGATTATTTTGTTCGCCCTGCCCCTCAAAACAATCTTTTAGCTCTTTATAAATAAACTGCGCTCCCGGTACGCTTTCGTCTTTGTTCTTTTCGGCATTTACATACTGCTTGCGCATAAACAAATAGCTAAAATGTCCTGTCATCATTTGCAACTTTTCCCAATTGCTTTTAAAAAATGATTCGGTATTTTGCTGCGCTTAGTTATTTTTGCGACCCATTGAAAAACGGTGGCTGTAGCTCAGCTGGTTAGAGTAATGGATTGTGGTTCCATGGGCCGTGGGTTCAAACCCCATCAGCCACCCGTAAAATCCTCCTTTTAATAAGGGGGATTTTTTTTGCCTGTCTCCCAATACTGTGAAATCCTCCTGCTTTACGGAAAGAGAAATACGGGCGAGGAACGATGGGTTACACCTTCTTAGTAGCGTGCAGTAAAAATGCTTTTATAAAATCATCGAGATCGCCATCTAACACGGGCTGTATGTTAGAGGTTTCGTAGCCGGAGCGCGTGTCTTTAATCAACTTGTAAGGATGGAGCACATAGTTTCGTATTTGCGACCCCCACTCTATTTTCAGTTTAGTGCCTTCTAATTTATCTCGCTCTTCGTTCCGCCTTTCCAATTCCCTTTCGTAGAGTTTTGATTTTAACATTTGCATAGCCCGGTCGCGGTTATCATGTTGCGAACGGGTAATCTGGCAGGTCACTACTATGCCGGTGGGTTTATGTTTTAAGCGCACAGCGGTTTCCACTTTGTTTACATTCTGCCCGCCTGCGCCACTGGAGCGAAAGGTATCCCACTCACATTCCGAATCGGGTACTTTTATTTCAATAGTATCATCTACAATAGGGGAAACAAAAACAGACGAAAAAGAGGTTTGCCGCTTTCCCTGCGCGTTAAACGGAGAGATGCGAACCAAGCGATGCACACCGTTTTCCCCTTTCAAATAACCATAGGCAAATTCGCCCTGGATTTCGATTGTTACCGAACGGATTCCTGCTACATCATCATCTGTGCGCTCAGCTTCAGTTATTTTGTAGCCGTGGCGCTCGGCCCACATTACATACATGCGCAGTAACATGGCCGACCAGTCGCAACTCTCCGTGCCACCGGCTCCGGCATTTATCTCGAGTATAGCACCTAACTGGTCTTCGGGTTGATTGAGGGTAGAGCGAAACTCCAAATCATCGGTAGCCAGTGAAGCCTTTTTATACGCCTCTCCTAAATCGCTTTCTGTCGCTTCTCCTGCCTCATAAAACTCCCGCATCACCTGAAGGTCTTCATATGCCCTCCACGCCTCCTCAAAAGCAGAGACCCATATTTTATTGATCTTAATTTCTTTCAGCAGTTCTTCTGCTTTCTTAGGATTGTTCCAAAAATCAGGATGCGCGGAGTTATGCTCATCCTGTGCGATTTTCATTTTACGGTTATCCGTGTCAAAGAAACCTCCTCAGCGCCTCTAACCGGCTCTTTATATCGTTTATGTTTTCAATAGTCATTGCTGCAAAATTTGAGTGGCGAAGATAGCATAGTTTTCCGCTTGACTCCCCGCTCATTGATAGGCATCTGTATCTTCGTCAAAGAAAGCATCCTCAATATGCAGCCATTCCATTTTATCTTTAACGGCAAGGATGGCTACAATATCAAACCGGATAGCACTCTCCAACTTGTTGCGATACATATATTCCTCCGCCACCCTTTTCATGGCTTTTCTTTTTTTCTGATCTACAAACTCTTCAGGATGGCCAAATGAAATACCACTTCTCGTTTTTACTTCTACAAAAACAATATCCTTTCCATGCTTTGTAATGAGATCCACTTCATCTCGTCCAAAACGGTAATTGCGTTCGAGCAGGCGATGCCCTTTCGATAGAAGCAGTTCCATCGCTTTTTCTTCGCCTTGTTTACCTAAGTCATTATGTGTTGCCATACTATACCATTTAGCAGAGTTATCCGTTAGAAACATTAAATTAATGAAGTGAGAAGAAATTTCACCTTTCTGGTGCTGTTGATTTTGGGAGTGGAGATGAGCCATGCCCAAACCGAAATAGATTACCGCTTTACGGCTTCTGTAGAAAAGCGCACTGTTTTTATGAGCATATTGATTAAAGCGGGGAGCATTTGTCAGGGAATTTCTATTGAGCGCTCTACCGATTCCCTACAGTTTACAGAGATAGGAAGCATAGCGGGAACCTGCGGCAGCACTACCTCAGATGTGCCCTATACGTTCACCGACAATTCACCGGTAGCAAACACGGTAAACTATTATCGGCTCCGGTTTGGAGAGAATGGTTTTTCGACCGTATTAAGTGCTTTGTATGTAGAGTTGCAAAACAACGATAAGCTATTTCCGAACCCTGCGGCTACTATGACCACCTTGCAATTCAGCAATGATATGCACGACAAATTTTCTTTAACGCTAAGAGATATTTCCGGCCACCTGTTGTATCACGAAGAGGAAATAAATGACAAGCAAATCAATTTGGAAGTCAGAAATTTTCTGCCGGGCATCTACTTCTTTCAACTTCGCGCAGCAAACGGTCAAACCTTAAGCGGAAAGCTTGTAGTAGTTCATTGAGGTTTTATAACTACGGTGAGCCGGCTGATGCAGACTAACTGTTTGGCTTCGTTCTCTATTCTGATTTCCCAAACATGCGTGCTGCGACCGATGTGAATGGGGCGAACAGTTCCATACACATAGCCACTTTTAGCCGAGCGGATATGGTTGGCATTTATCTCTAAGCCCAAAGCTACCTCTTTAGTAATATCCATGCAAAACGCACTGGCTACGCTTCCCAGTGTTTCAGCTAATGCGCAACTGGCTCCTCCGTGAAGCAGCCCCATCGGCTGTTGGGTGCGGTGATCTACCGGCATACGGGCAACGATGTAATCGTCTCCGAATTCTGTAAATTCTATTCCCAGATGATCGCTCATGGTTTTAGTGGGAAATTGATGGATGAACTCCTTTGAAGGTTTTATTTTCCAGATCATATAATTATCGTTTTCGCCCGCAAATAAATAGCTTTTATGCCTACCACCGGTCGGTTACATTCGTTTGTTTTGCTGTATCATTGCTTTTACTATGCGACATATCCTTATTCTCGGAGCTGGCAAATCATCTACTGCCCTGATAGACTACTTAGCAAAATATGCGAAGGAACAGAAATGGAGACTTACCGTAGGCGACATTAACCGCGAGAATGCCCTGCAAAAAACAAAGGGCCTGCCGCACACTAAAGCAGTAGTGTTTGATGCCTCCCTGCCGGAGAAACGCAGAAACAGAATAGCCGCTGCCGATGTGGTGGTTTCTATGTTACCGGCAGCGCAGCACATCATCATAGCGAAAGACTGTTTGGAATTAAAAAAACATTTAGTCACTCCTTCTTACATTTCTGATGAAATGGCTCAACTGAACCATCGGGTAAAAAAGGTGGGCTTAGTGTTTATGAATGAAATGGGTTTAGACCCCGGCATTGACCACATGAGCGCGATGCAC
>CAZQYO010000099.1:0-4362 GCA_964597415.1 uncultured Chitinophaga sp. | reverse complement strand
TTAGATAATCTGCGAGCCGAAGGAGCGGCTATCACCGGCTTCGAATCGCATTGCGGTGGCTTGGTAGCACCTAAGAGCGACACCAATTTATGGCATTATAAGTTTACATGGAATCCGCGCAATGTAGTACTGGCCGGGCAAGGCGATGGCGGCATTCATTATTTAAAAAACGGAAAGCCGGTAAACCTCCACTACAAAAACTTATTTGCCAAACCTACACCCCTCGAAGTAGATGGGTATGGCAAGTTTGAAAGCTACCCCAATCGCGACTCACTAAAATACCAACAGGCGTATGGCTTGCACGAGGTGAAAACATTATACCGGGGTACTTTGCGTATCCCGCCCTTTTGTAAAGGATGGAATACACTGATTCAACTGGGGCTTACTTCTCCTACTCCTATTTCTACTCCCGTTTTCATTCGCCATTTTGATCAGGTGTTGAAGAAGTTGAACAAAACGATGGATCGCGAAACCAATGACTTGTTGTTGTCGCTCGCACTTCTTCCTAAATTGTATCAATATTCCGCTGCGGAAATAGTGCCGGCTGATTTTCTGCAAGCAGTGCTCGAAAAGAAATGGAAAATGAGTACTCGCGATAAGGATATGATAGTGATGGTGCATCGAATTTCCTACCAACTAAAAGGCAAATCAAAACATTTGCAAGCCTCCTTAGTAGTGACCGGAAAGGACTCCCGCTACACGGCTATGGCCATGACGGTAGGCTGGCCGATGGCGATGGCAGTGAAGATGATATTGAACGGAGAAATAAAAAGAACAGGAGTGTTGATGCCCGTGTATCCGGAAATTTATAATCCTGTTTTAGCCGAATTAAGCCGGTTGGGAATCGCGTTTAAAGAGAGCGAAAGTTAAACCACCCAAAGCCTTACTTATACCCATGAAAGAATATATAGATCAACTGAACGAAAGAAAAAAGAACGCTCTGCCCGGTGGCGGACAAAAGCGAATTGACAGCCAGCATAGCAAGGGCAAACTGACCGCCCGCGAGCGCATTGACCTGCTAATGGATGCCGGAAGTTTTGAAGAAATAGGGATGTTGGTAGAACATCGCGCTCGGGACTTTGGCATGGATAAAGAAATTTATCCCGGTGACGGAGTAATCACCGGTTATGGCACCATCAACGGGCGAATGGTATATATCTTTTCGCAAGACTTTACCGTGTTTGGTGGCTCACTTTCCGAAACTCATGCCGAGAAGATTTGTAAAATAATGGATCTGGCACTCAAAAATGGTGCCCCTGTAATTGGCCTCAACGATTCAGGCGGAGCGCGTATTCAGGAAGGCGTAGTATCGCTCGGTGGTTATGCCGATATTTTTTACCGCAATACCATTGCCTCCGGTGTTATTCCTCAAATTTCTGCCATCATGGGGCCTTGTGCAGGTGGGGCGGTTTATTCCCCCGCCATTACTGACTTTACTATGATGGTGGAGCATACTTCCTACATGTTTGTCACCGGACCTAATGTGGTAAAGACCGTTACCCATGAAGATGTAACCAGCGAAGAACTCGGAGGCGCACAAGCACATGCCTCTAAAAGCGGAGTGACTCACTTTACCAGTGCCAACGAAGTGGAGTGTATCAACGACATCAAGAAGTTGCTGAGTTACATTCCTCAAAATTGTGAAGAGCGCACACCTGCCTTTCCATTTGAAGAAGAGAATGAAAGCCGCCCAAAACTAAATGACATTATTCCTCCCAACCCCAACCAACCGTACGACATCCGCGATATTATTACCGAGATAGCAGATGCCGGTTCCTTCTTTGAAGTGCATAAGGCGTATTCCGATAACATAGTGGTGGGGTTTGCTCGACTCGGAGGGCGCAGCATAGGCATTGTAGCCAATCAACCTGCGGTGCTTGCCGGAGTGCTCGACATCAACAGCAGCAAAAAAGGAGCGCGCTTTGTTCGCTTTTGCGATTGCTTCAATATTCCATTGCTCACTTTGGTAGATGTGCCCGGTTTTCTGCCCGGCACTGATCAGGAGTGGAACGGCATTATCACCAACGGAGCCAAGTTGCTCTTTGCATTTAGCGAGGCCACCGTGCCTAAACTGACGGTGATTGTGCGCAAGGCTTATGGGGGCGCGTATGATGTGATGAACAGCAAGCACATTGGGGCCGACATGAACTACGCTTGGCCCAATGCCGAAATCGCAGTGATGGGGGCAAAGGGTGCGGCTGAAATTATTTTTAAGAAAGAGATAGCCCGTGCCGAAGATCAAGAAGTGAAACTCAAAGAGGTGATAGATATTTACGCCAATAATTTTGCTCACCCCTACAAAGCGGCTGCCCGTGGCTTTGTGGACGAAGTGATTGAGCCTTCGCAAACTCGCACCAAACTTATCCGCGCCTTTCGGATGACGGAGAATAAAGCGGTGAAGTTACCGAGGAAGAAACATGGCAATATTCCCTTGTAAATTGCCATAGAGCCGTATGGCCATCCTCCTGAATCTGAAATCTGCGAGCCGAACATCAACCGCTGACAGATAACACTTGTGTAAAGTGGAATAGATCTTTTCGCCAACTATTTTTCCGGAACAAATCCGTAGCCTCCTTGTCCCTATTTTTTGGAAATCACGGCATCCTAACAGACCTGTATGGCAGGATTTCAACCTTGAAAGTGCCCCTTACAGCCATATAATCAGGGGTTACGTAAAAATCACTTTTTATCCCCACCTAACCATAGAAAATGGGACGATGAAAGGCTTTAAAGTAACCAGGCTACCTGTTTTACTGTGTAAAGTGGACTGCAAATGGAAGTAGAAGTAATCAGGAAACAGAATACTCTTTTATCAAATCCCAGATTAAAGGGTAGCAGCCTTTGCGGTATTGGCTGATTTGATGACGGGGAACCCACACCGCCTTTTCTATATCTTCTTCTGCTTGCGGAAGTAAATCTGTTTGCCCCGGCATTGCTTTCATCACAAACCATTCTGTTTGCTTCAAACAATTTTTGTTTTTGAGATAATACGCATGGTAAGTGATGATTGGTTTTCCTTCCGTTTGCAGTATTTGCACCCCCGTTTCTTCGACTACCTCGCGAATCGCACCCTTTAAAATGGTTTCGTGCAACTCAATCTTCCCTTTAGGTAAATCCCACTTCCCTCTTCGGAATATCAGTAACAATTCATCCTTTTCATTAAATACGATTCCCCCACCGGCTATCACTATGTCCCAGGTTTCCATCAGTTGGCACATGGTGTCACCAGGCCTCTCGGTCAGTAACAAGATAGTTTGGTGTGTGCTGCTGTCAAACAGTATATCAGACTGCTGCAGAAAATCAGAAATAGCCGACTCGCCTGCGAATACCTTGTCAAATTTTTCTTTCATTTGCGGGCGCACTGAGGTAATAATCAGGTAAGAATCGTTATAATAAATCTTATAATCTCCAAGCATACATGATCTATAACAATGTAATTGCCCGTGAAGTTGCAGAGTCCCTGCTTGAAATAAAAGCCATAGTGCTCAACTCTTCTGAGCCTTTCACTTGGGCGAGCGGATGGAAAAGCCCGATATACTGCGATAACCGCAAAACACTTTCACAACCTAAAGTGCGCACGTATATCAAAAATGCTTTTGCAGATGTGCTATCGGAAGATTACACCCACTGTGATGTAGTGGCAGGGGTAGCCACAGCCGGAATACCCCACGGGGTGCTGGTGGCCGATGTGTTGAACAAACCCTTTGTGTATGTGCGTGACAAAGCAAAAGGGCACGGACTAACCAATCAAATTGAAGGTAAATTAGAGAAAGGCCAAAAGGTGGTGTTGATAGAAGATCTGATTTCTACCGGTGGCAGTTCGCTGAAAGCCGTTGACGCTTTGCGCGAAGCCGGTGCTGAGGTGTTAGGGCTGGGAGCCATTTTTACCTATGGCTTTGATACATCAGTGAAAGCATTTAAAGGAGCCAAGTGCCCATTTTTTACTTTGTCTGATTACCCCACCTTGTTAGAAGTAGCTTTAAAGCAGGACTACATCAACGAGGCAGAGATAAAAACGCTCACCGCCTGGTATCACCATCCTGAAAACTGGAAAAAGTAACTCTCGTTACCAAAGAAACACTCCTCTTCTGATTTAAGAACCGGAGATTTCACCACTCCCTATCTCTCCTCAGAGAAATTGTGTTATAAAGGCTATGGAAAAAAGGCGAACCGCTTTGCGGAAAGATTACCCTCTTGCTTTTATCAGTTGTCTTTCGTGCTTCACTTCATCCATTTCAATCTTGCTGATAATCTCGTGCATAATTTCGGTGGTACCCGCACCAACCGTCATCAGACGAATATCTCTGAGAGAGCGAGCCAAGCCGTAATCCTCCATATATCCCCATCCTCCATGAATTTGCA
>CAZQYO010000098.1:0-9361 GCA_964597415.1 uncultured Chitinophaga sp. | reverse complement strand
ATCCATAGCGGAGCATTGAAGGTTTGCGAAAAATGAATGTCTTGTGCGGTCAGGCTAATCCCGCAACCGATCACTAAAAACAAGGTGTATATTTTTTTCATTGCAAGGGATTATGCTTACCACAGTAAGGACAGGTTACCTGAAACTTTTTTTACTTCTCCCGTAGAGCTAATTTTCACCGAAGCCATATACACATAGTTGCCCATCGGTTGCAGTTTGCCCTGATAGTTTCCATCCCACTCCGTTTTGCCGTCACGGCTACTGTCAAACACCGGCTCGCCCCAGCGGTTAAAAATTTTCATGCTTTCTACTTCAGCTAAGTTCAGATGGTCAATAATGTGAAAGGTCTGATTGGTAGGGTCGTTTGCTCCCGGTGCAAATACATTCGGAAAGTTGAAAAAGTTTTCTACCTCTTTGGCGTTAATCAATACATGTGGTTCGTCTCCGCTATCGGTCCAAGAAGCTTTGGTGCGACTCGATAAGCCATTCCCCGAAGCGGGAATCAAAGTGGTATTCATTAAATCTTCCCACTGTGGAATATGCTGCCAGCGCCCGATAGACCCCCAGTCCCCATCCTGTGCTACATTATAGTAGATGGATAAAGCAGAAGGAGCGGTAGCTCCTATTTGTTGAATGAGGTGAAAGAACTTATTGTTGACAGCCGTTACATTTCCGGCTTTCAAATTCACATCATACCCTTCGTTGGAAGGATCGCCATAAGCCATGCGCACGGCAAACGATTGAGGGGTGCTCACCGAAGGTGTAATTTCAACGGGGCGATAATACACACTGCCATTGCTATTCCAACCGGTGGGGAAAAGATAAATACCCGTTGAATTGGTGACACGGGTCAAACGCCCGACAGTAGTACTGCTTACAAATCCACTTCCGCGGGTGATAGAAGTATTTACAGCATTCAATACATTCAAATTGTTATCGCCAGTAGCTAATTCGCAATCATTTAATGCTAACAAATGATTGACATTCGCGTCTAAGGCTTGTGTTTTTACCGTGTTAGCGGTTTCAAGTGTTAGGTCGTAGAAAGTGCTTACTTGAGTGCCGGTGATATTCTGTGCATTGCCATCTAATCGAACATTACTTTCATCAGCGGTAAATACATCGTTGTTTTCCCAATCACCAAAGACACGGTACTCGCCCTGTGCCCCTCCACCGGTAGCAAGGCTGCCGTTGCGGAAATAGCCTCTCACCGTAGTTTGCCCGGCATTGCTGAAAAGACCATGGGCATTTTCTACCGCTCCGTCCACATACAAAATTCCTCCGCCACTCACCGCGACCTCGGCTCCGTTGTTGTAGAAAAGTTGTGCGGAGGCAAAGGAATACACCCCCACTAAGGCAATGCTTCCAATGATTTTTTTAAAAGGTAACATGCTTCATTATTTTCTGCGTGTTATAAGGAGTCATCAATTTTTGACAGATGATTTTTTGTTTCTTGAATTGTTCAATTGCACCGGTGCAATTTTCTCATCCTTTACAGGTATTATGGGAGTTTCGTTCTGCTTATCCAATGAACTGATATTCTCGTGTGTAGTTTTTATCATTCCTATATTCAGTAAATTCAAAGGAACCCGCAATGAATAATCTTTATCCGCTTCGGCAACTGCATGACCGTCTTTATATGGACTGAGAAAAACCGGCTCCTGCGCTTTTGCAAAAGAGACCGACAGGAAAATAAATCCAACAAACAAAAAAATACTTTTCATAGCTCCTCTTTATTGAATCACGAAAATTTGCATCACACCTTGCAACACGGTAGAGTTATCGCCACCCACTGTAGCATTAGCGCCTCCACTTCCTCTTGCTTGCACGGCAATTGTGTATGAACCCGCTGGCAGCGTATAGGAACCAGAAGTAGTGGTAGCATATACCCCCATAGACCAAAAGGCGAAAGAGCCGACAATGCCTGCGCTGTTAATTGCATTCAATCGCTTAAACCCTCCATCCGCCATCCAGTTTCCGTTAATAGTAAGCACTACATCTACCACCGAGTATCCGGTCGAAGTAGCTGATGTTGTTTGAATACCTCCGTCAGTAAGCACTAAAATCTTGGCCGGACTGGTAAGGGTAATTGTTCTGGAAAGTCCGGGAAGAGCGGTAAGAGTGGGGAAGTTGGCCGGATTCACCGTAACGGCTGTGGACTGATTGTCCTGATAGTTCAGCCAACTCGGTCCGGTTGCCCCTTGTAAACCTTGTATTCCTTGCAATCCTTGAATACCCTGTAATCCCTGAAGCCCTTGTGGTCCTTGTGGTCCTTGTGCCCCTGTTCCTCCTTGCTGACCGGTAGCCCCTTTTGGGCCGGTAACACCTTGTGGGCCGGTGGCTCCTTGCGAGCCGGTAACACCTTGTGGACCGGTAGCTCCCTGCGGACCCGTAGCACCTGTGGCTCCCGTAGCACCATTGTTTCCGGTAAGTCCCGTTGAGCCGGTAGCCCCTTGAGGGCCGGTAGCACCTGTTGCTCCGGTAGCTCCATCATTTCCCGATGGCCCCGATGCTCCGGTTGCCCCCGTAGCTCCTTGCGGGCCCATTGCTCCCGGCAACCCTGCCGGCCCTTGCGGCCCGGTTACTCCCGGTAAGCCATCTGTTCCTGCTACTCCGGCTGGGCCGGCAGGTCCTTGTGGACCGGCTTGGCACAAGGAAATCCATTGCGAGGAATTGAAATAATAAAAGCATCCCAAATCGGTATCATATACCATTAACCCGTTGGCAGGTGACAAAATTGCATTGCGCTGTTGGGTGGTCAGCCGAGGAACTAATACCCCTTTGTTCGTGGCATTGATATCCAACATGGCACTGGCATCGGGAGTGGTGGTTCCTATACCTACGTTGTTATTTTGGGCATAAGCAGAGAAAACCGAAAACGCAAAAGCGCATACCACTGCGCAAGTGTAAAAAGATTTCATAAAGTGAATTAAATGTAAGAGTCATGATAATTAAAGCGGAAATATAGAACTGCTTTCTAAATTAATTGCATCTTTTTGTGTGAAAAATTATACTTCCACAAAATTATCGTTGAGAATCTCCCGGACGGGGCGATGCCCTTCTCTATCTTCGCTTACAAATAATCCGTGAAAAAAATGAAAAGATCCCTTCAGGCGATCCTTGTAGCCTTATTGATTTTCTCTATGTCGTCTTGCTTAGTGAGCAAGAAAAAATTTGACGAGCAGGTAGCCCTTGCCGACAAACTGAAAACAGAAAAAGAAGATTGCAACAGTAAATTGAATCAGGCAAATGCGTCTATTGATGATCTGAACCGGCAAATTGCGAACCTTAATAGTGACATTCAGAAGCTCAAAGACAGCAATGCCTCATTAGAAGAAAAGAATAAAAAACTTAATCAGTTAAAAGACGAAACGAATGCCCTCTGTGAAAAAGTAAAGCAACAACTCGATCAGATTACCTCTTCATCTGCTTCTGAAAAGGATAAACTGCTAAAACAATTGGCCGGAAGGGAGAGAGAGTTAATGGAGAAAGAAAACGAACTGAATAATCTGAGTAAAGAGTTGAATGCCCGCGATGCAAAAGTGAGGGAGTTAGAATCACTGATTGCTCGGAAGGACTCTGCCGTGCAAGCGTTGAAAAAGAAAATGCTGGATGCACTGACCGGCTTTGGCTCAGGCGATTTAAGCGTTTATGAAAAGGATGGGAAGGTCTATGTGGCATTGAGCGACAAGTTGCTTTTCAAAACGGGAAGTTATGCGGTGGAAAGTCGCGGTAAAGAAGCCTTGAAAAAAATATCGGAAGTACTCAACAAACAGCCCGACATCAATATAGTAATTGAAGGCCACACCGATAGTATTCCTTACATCAGTTCAACTACGGGGCCTATCAGCAGCAACTGGGATTTGAGTGTGATGCGGGCCTCCAGCGTAACCAAACTTTTAGTAGATGATTACAAGGTGGATGGAGTGCGGATTACCGCCTCCGGTAGAAGCAAATATTTCCCCGTTGATGATAACAGAACCGCAGAGGGAAGAAGTAAGAACAGAAGAATTGAAGTAGTGCTGGAACCTGATATGAAAGCCATTATGAACATTCTGAATTCCAGTAACTAACTTTAACTTTTCAGTTTGTCAACATAAACAAGCACTACTTTACCCGTTCAATAACATGAGCTAAAAATCTACAATTCCCCTCTATCATTTAAGGAAATGGATAATTATCCGATTGAATGATTCTGCCCTTAACATTGTAGACTTGAATTGGGGTATTGCGGCTATCCGCTACTCTTTTTGGCATCTCTCTCTCAAAAAATCTTACCTTTAGAATTGATAGTTATGCTTAAACTCCAGTCCGTCATTATTGTATTTTATTTTTTTAGTGGCAGCTTGCTGTTGCCAATGGGGGACTTTTCTACTCTATGCGACCTGCCTAAAATGTATGAACATTGCAAAGTGACAGAAGATCCGGATATGGATACTCCAGATTTTATCATAGAGCATCTTTTAGACATTGACGGGCTTTTAGGAATTAAAGAAACGCATGATGAACATGAGAAACCTCATCAACCTATGCAGTTTCATCATCAGTTAGTTCAAATTAATTTTATCCCCAAGTTTGAAGAAGTCAACCTTCCTTTATTACCCACCTCAGTTGCAGGCAAGTCCGTAATAAGCGAAAGCGTTTATCACTCCAATTATCTTGATTTTGTTTTCCGGCCCCCTATTGTTTAAGCGCAATTTAGCTTATTGACACCTATTCGTCTTGAATGGGTGTAGTTCACTTTCTTTAACATTCAAATCATACAACATGAAAAATATAATCATCGTGTTGCTAATGGCATGTTTTTGCCATGCAACCGCTTTTGCACAGAAAATTAATTCTGACAAAGTTCCTGCTAAAGTGCTTTCTGCTTTTAAGGCTAAATATCCAGAAATCAATAAGGTGAGTTGGGAAATGGAAAAAGGGAAATATGAAGCCGGCTTCAACCTGAAAAAGGTAGAAACCTCGGTACTCATTACTCCCGAAGGTGAAATCGTTGAAACGGAATTAGAAATCCCGGTTTCAGAGTTGCCCAAAGCAGTTACCGAATATGTAATTTCCCATAATTCAGGAGCCAAAATCAGTGAGGCTTCTAAAATTGTGGATGCTAAAGGGAATATTACTTACGAGGCCGAAGTAAAAGGCAAAGATTTAGTCTTTGACGCGAACGGGAAGTTTATTCGCTAAGCTTCCTATACATGACCGATTAGCAGATGTTCAGACCAGTAACCTGAACATCTGCTCGGTCATATTGTGGCATAAAAATTAATTTGAATTTTTATTGGTAAAAAGCATAGAAATGCAAATCAGAATCTATTCCATCTTCCTTATTCTGTGTTATGGAATTTCTCTTTCTGCACAAACCATCTCATTAGACGATTACATTGAGATTGGTCTAAAGAACAGCCCATTGCTGAAAGATTACCAATTGCAAATGGCGCAACATGGCATTGACAGTATGCGAATAAAGGCCAGCTTTAAACCGCAAATAAACCTGAACAGTCAACTTTATTATGCTCCCACAATAAAAGGATACGGCTATGATATCGCAGTAACTAACCAGGGTACGTATTCCGCACAACTCACCATATCGCAGCCTTTGATTATGCGAAAGTCAAAGCAGGCACAGCTTGAAGATCTGAAAATACAAAACCGATATACGGATAACGCATCTAAAATCACTGAACTTGACTTAAAGAAAGCCATCACCTCTCAATATATTTCTGCTTATAATGATTTCATCGCACTTCAATCATCTGAGGAAGTTTCAGTATTGTTGAACACAGAAGAAGATATACTTCGTCCGTTAATTGAAAGAGGTATCTATCCTCAAACTGATTTTTTGAATCTGCGTATAGCAATAGAAAGGCAATTACTCACTCAGCGCAAAGCTAAGAGGCAATATACCACAGACCTTTATAGTTTAAACATGCTTTGCGGAATAAGTGATACCAGCTTTAGATTATTAAAAGCACCGTCAATTTCTCTGGCACTCTCTTTCAACTGCATCAACCGCTAGCTATTGCCGTTATTGGTGGATTCTTAGTGGCGTTACCCTTACTACTCATAGTGCTGCCCAGCTTTCTTAAAATTTTATACCGTAGCAGAAAAGAGTAAGGCATAATTAAGGTAGCTGCTAATGTAAGCACAGAAGATGTTAGTGTCCTTGATAATGCCTCCTTTTTTCGTTTACATTCGCGCCATGAATTGGAAACGCGACCCTAAAAATCCGGAAGCGGAGATGGGGTTCTTTGACCATTTAGAAGCCTTGCGCTGGCATCTCCTGCGCTCTGCCATTGCGGTGATTGTATGCGCCTCGGTGGTAGGTATTTTTTACGATTTTGTTTTTGATAAGATTATCCTCGGCATCTGCTCTAAAGATTTCCCGACTTATAAGCTATTGTGTGCCGTCAGTGAAAAGCTGCACCTTTCCGATTCTATCTGCATTGACCACGATATTCCTCTTGTACTTCAAAACCTGACCATGTTCGGTCAAATCACGCTCTTGGTGCAGTATTCTATTATCATCGGTTTGGTGATAGCGTTTCCCTACATCGTTTTTGAATTATGGCGTTTTGTAGCTCCGGCACTGAGTGAGAAAGAACGAAAAAAAACCGGTCGTATCATTTTAGCTTGTTCCGGTTTTTTCTTTATTGGAGTAGCCTTTTGTTACTTTGTTATCATTCCCTTCTCAGTAAACTTTGCAGTTAGTTTTTCTATCAGCGATAAAATCAAAAACGACTTTACCATTGAAAGTTACATTGATTTTTTCACCGTCATGTTGTTGGCTATTGGAGCCGTGTTTGAGTTGCCAATGGTCGTGTACTTTCTTTCAAAAATAGGCATCATCCATGCCGGCACCATGAAGAAAGCGCGCAGGTATGCCATCGTTATTATCCTTATAGTTGCCGGTGTTATTACTCCTTCGCCCGACATGTTTACCCAGTGCATAGTGGCGGTGCCCATTTATATCTTGTACGAGTTGAGTATCTTTATTGCCGCCCGTAACGATCGAAAACGAGAAAAAGAAATGAATATTAACGCCTAATTAAAAGCTATGAGTAAAATTGCTATTGGAGGAGACCATGCCGGGTTTGAATACAAGAAAGTACTAATAGCCTATCTCACTGAAAAAGGGAACCAAGTAAAGGATTTTGGTCCCTTCAACGATGCAAGTGTAGAGTATCCCGACTATGTGCATCCGGGAGCTTTGGCGGTAGAAAAGGGAGAATTTGATTTCGGTATTCTGATTTGCGGCACTGCCAATGGAGTAGCCATTACGGCCAACAAACATGCCGGAATACGGGCAGGAATTGCCTGGGCTAAGGAATTGGCTGCACTTACCCGTCAACATAACAACGCCAACATTCTTTGCCTGCCTGCCAGATTTATTTCCATTGAAGTAGCTAAAGAATGTACGGATGCCTTCCTCTCCGCATCATTTGAAGGCGGCCGACATTTGAACAGAGTGAACAAGATTCCCTGCTAAGCTGAGTCTGAAGCATAGCGAATCATAGAGAGCGCCCTTTTCTGTGTACAGATAGTCGGAACCCCAATCCATAACTCAATCATCAAATTTTCACAATAGTTGCAAAACTACATTGGCAATTACGTTTACCGTCAAAACTATATACCGACAATGATGTTTATTTAAAACAAGAAATTTTCTGAATTAGGATAAGGAAAGAGTATTGCCGAGGAAAGTGAATTTTCAGTTCGCGTTCCCTCCATCTCCAAGCAAGGGGCTATCTAAAGATTGATTTTTACGAGTGACATTCGTGCCGCTTTAATCTAATTAAATGGAAGATATGAAAGCAACAGACATTGTCGAGAAGAGTATTAACACCATTCGCTGTTTAGCGATAGATGCTGTTCAGAAAGCAAATTCCGGTCACCCCGGTGCACCTATGGCACTGGCTCCAGCAGCTTATGCACTGTGGATGCACATAATGAAGTACAACCCCAAAAATCCACAGTGGTTTAACCGCGACCGATTTGTGCTCTCCAATGGTCACGCCAGCATGTTGCAATATGCCTTGCTTCATATTACCGGATATGAAATCTCAATAGACGACATCAAAAATTTTCGGCAATGGGGAAGCATCACTCCCGGACATCCCGAACATGGATTAACCCCCGGTATTGAAACCACTACAGGGCCGCTGGGGCAAGGGATAATGACTGCTGTAGGTATGGCTATTGCCGAAGCGCATCTCGCTGCTTGTTTTAATAAGAGTGGCCACCAAATAGTAGATCATCACACCTATGTTTTTTGCAGCGATGGCGACTTGATGGAGGGGGCTTCGCACGAAGCCGGTTCGCTGGCGGGTCACCTCGGCTTGGGGAAATTGATTTGTTTATACGATAACAATCACATCACCATCGAGGGCGATACTGACCTCGCTTGTTCGGACGATGTAGCTAAACGCTTTGCCGCCTACCAATGGCATGTAGAAGATTTGGGAGAGAAGAGCAACGATGTACCGGCTATCACCAAAGCAATGAATCGAGCCAAAGAGGTTACAGATAAGCCCTCTATGATTATTCTGCGCACTCACATCGGCTACGGCTCACCTAACAAACAAGATACTGCCGCTGCACATGGTTCTGCATTAGGCGAAGAGGAAGTAAAGCTCACCAAAAGATTTTATGGATGGCCGGAGAATGAAAAATTTCTGGTGCCGGAAGATGTGAAGCAACATCTGCAAAAAGTAACAGTTGGAGAACAGTTAGAGAAGGATTGGAACAATGCTTTTGAAGTTTATAAAAAGAAGTATCCGGAGTTGGCCAACCAATTCGAAAGTTATCTAAAACAGAATTTACCGGAAGGTTGGGATAAAAACTTACCGGTTTATAAGCCGGAAGACGGCCCTAAAGCTACTCGCTCTGTTTCCTCAGATTTTATAAATGCGGTGGAACAAAAGATTCCTTGGTTGATGGGCGGCAGTGGTGATTTGGAACCTTCTACAGAGACTAAAATTAAATCCTCGGGATACGTAGAGAAAGGCAAATACGAAAATAGAAACCTGCACTGGGGCATTCGGGAGCATGGCATGTGTGCGGCCACTTCAGGATTGACCTTGCATGGAGGCATTCGATCGTTCGCGGCTACTTTCTTTGTGTTTACAGATTATGCGAGACCCGCTATCCGTATAGCGTGCATCATGGAGTTGCCGGTGATTTATGTAATGACGCATGATTCCATTGGCTTGGGAGAAGATGGAACTACTCACCAACCGATTGAACATTTGGCCTCGTTGCGTGCTATGCCACATCTCCATGTTATTCGTCCTACCGATGTGAATGAGAAAGTATATGCTTGGAAAGCAGCTATCGAGCGAAAAGATGGGCCGACTATGCTTGT
>CAZQYO010000097.1:0-9600 GCA_964597415.1 uncultured Chitinophaga sp. | reverse complement strand
CGCTAAAAAGCCATCATTGAAGTTAGGAGGGTAAACGCAAGAACCGGCAACTGCAATTTTACTATCGGGTAAGTATGCCAAAGTGTGCGCCTGAAAGCCCAACTGAGATGTGCCATAAGTTTTAAAAAAAATCTCTTGGCCATTAGGGTTGTACTTGGCTAAAAAAAATTGAGGTATATCCACATGGGCATTGGTATCTATATAGCCCGTATAGCCTGCGATAAGGTAGAAAGAGTCCACTGACTCTATCACTTGAAAAGCCCCGCTTCCAAAAGCATAAGGTATTTCTATAACCCGCTGCCATAAAAAGACCCCCCCGGTATCAGTTTTCGCTATCAGGATACTACTTCCGCTACCACCGCAGGGATAAAAAGTACCGCAAAAAAGCAGGTTGTTATCAGAAGTCTTAATTAATGAATTGATACCTGTACAAGTATCGGGAATGGGAAAGAGGTTTTTAGCCCAAATCAAACCCCCATCTTTATTTCGCTTGCAAATACCTGCCTGCTGCCCTAATCGAATCGCACAATAAATGGTGGTGTCATCGAAATACACCAAGTCATCAATTTCATCGTAACCATTTGATACATGATCTTGTTTATCCCATAGCAGGTTTCCATTAGCATCCACCTTTCTAATTTGCATTTTGCCTATGTTGGGCGAGTCGGGCGTACAGGAATATCCTCCTATACAAAATCCTCCGTCAGGTGTTGTTGTAAGGCTGGTGGGTATGTTAGTACAAAAAACACCTGCAGAGTCGGGAGGGTTTACATAAAATTTTAAAAAAGATTGGGCAGAGCTATTTCTAAAAAGCAGTAAACTGAAAGAAAAAACAAATAAGAGGGGGCGCATCAGGTATTAATAATTTTTATGCAATGTATTGAAATTTATAGTAAACGAAAAAAATAAAGTGTCATGCAATTGTAAAAATACTATCTAAACCAGGTGAGATAGGGCCATCACTACTGCAAAGAGTTAGCCGGTAGCCGGGTGTGGCGCCTTTAGTCGCCTGTTGAACCCGGTGCCGGTGGTGTGGAGGTGTGCATATCGAACTGCAAATCCCCCATATACCAAAGGCGCTGCTGTGTTTGGCTTTTAAGTTTTGCATTAAAGCAAAAAAGGAGAATAAAGAAAAATGAAAATTTGAAAAGCCGGGATAGCGATGAGGTAAGGATTAAGTTTTTCATCAAACAGGGGTTAGGTTTAGTAATAGGTTGCCAGATTTATTCTTTAATGATTTTTGCATAGTAGTAATTTTGATTCGATTTTGCAGTAATAAAAAAGACACCGGCCGCTAATGAGGGGAGAGAGATGGCATAGGTAGATACCGGATTTGTCAAGTTTTGATGCCACACAAGTGAGCCGGTAATATCCATAATGGTAATTTGTCGCAACAACTCGCCTTCCGGACTTCTGATAGTTACCACATCCATGAAGGGATTAGGATAAACCGAAAGCAATTTAGGTGTAGCAACTTCGGATATGGAGGTAGCACATAAATCGGGGTTGCAACCCGTACTGTCCACTACCAGCAAGCCGGTGCAATGAAAACAAGTGCTGGAATCGCCAAATTCATGAAAAGTAACGGCTATACCTCCGTCAGGAAGTAACTGCATATCGCTGGGATTCTGGTAATTAGGTTGTCCGAATAATTTTTCGTAATAAAACGAATCGGCCGCCAATGAGTATTTCCATATTTTAATATCTACAAATGAATCGTTAGCAGGTCCGTTATAATAGTGCTCTAATAAGACAATTGTATTATCCTCGCTCTTTACTCTCAAAAAATATCTTTCATACTGCATTGTGATGTCTACTTTGCGCGTGGTAAGAACAAGCCCTGTATCATTTACAATCAGCATTTGTGCGTCAGACAGTTCTGCACCGGCTAAGGCAAGGTTACCATTGTTTAAAAGCGTTAATCCCAAACAATAACCAAAAGTACCATCATACGTTTTTACCCATTGTAAATTACCCTGCTTATCAAGTTTACCCAGCATCCAAAAAAAATAATCCAGATGCGCTGCGGTATCAATGCTGTGTAACCTGCCGACAAAAAATAAAGAGGAATCGGGGGTTTCTATTACATCAGACGCTCCGTTTCCGAGGGGCGAAAAATAGCGTGTCAACCAAAGTATGTTTCCGGATGTATCGGCTTTTAAAATTAAGCTTTCGGCAGAATCGGAATCAAATGCTCTATTAACGTCTCCCGCTATAACTAAATTGCCATCCCGCAGTTTAATGATACGCAAGAGATGGCTTATAGTATCGGGTTGAAAAAACTGTTTAATCCAGATAATGTGACCGGAGATGTTTCTTTTTACAAGGGCAATGTGGTTCGCATCTAACTGTGCTGCACAGAAAATAGTGCTGTCATCATACACCACCATATCCTGTATGTTGTCGAAATTGGTTACGTGGTCCCGCACTTCCCATATTTTATGTCCCGTTGCATCAATCTTCATGAGCTGCATATCGGCAATAGTAGGTGTATCCGGGTCGCCTGCATTGCCGCCAATCAGAAAGCCGCCATCAGGTGTTTTTTCTAAGCAATATGGGACGCCCCCAGTGGGATAGCCATCGTAGTAGCGCAGAAAACCATTCTGTCCATATAAATTAATGACAGAGAAAAACAGGGAACCTAAGAGCAGGAGGCGCATGGGTTATTGTTATTTTCAATGTAAGGTATGGTGATTTATTGCTAAAAACAAAAATAAATTGTCACAGAATGGTAAAATGTTAATCAAACGAAACAGAGCACAGGGGTTGAAGGCAGAGTAAGTGGGCTACTGAAAGGGATTTGCCGGCAGTTGATATTCATTATCCGACTTAATGTATTTGCGCTCGCGGTCGTTATAGTAATAATTAGCTGAATAGCCCGTACCCGAATTCCAGATATAAATTACTTCATCATGATGTTTCTCTACAAAAGGAACCATCATAACATTTTGCAAAATGCCGGTATTGGTCGGCAACTGAAAGTCTGACTTGGATTTGATGAAGCGTTTCTCCAGTTCATCGTAATACCACATCATCGAAGCTCCGTTAATCACGCTCCATACCAATACCACTTCATTTTTATCATTCCCTATGTAAGGATACATCATCACATTGCCCGATACCCCCGGGTTAGCGGGTAACTGATAAGGCCCGGTGGCCTTTTTAAATCTATTTTCGGCCTGATCGAAATAATAAGAAACCGACTTGCCGGAGTTGGCATCCCACACCAAAACTACTTCGCTGCCGTCTTTGCCGATGTAAGGGTGCATCATTACTTTGCCTGAAATTCCGGTGGCGGATGGCAACTGGTATTCAGCACTTGCTTTGGTGAATTTTTTTTCTGCTTCATCAAAGTAATACGAAACGGATTTACCTGTTCCTGCTTCCCAGCAAAGAATCACTTCAGAGCCATCGCTGCCAAGGTATGGATACATCAAAATATTTCCGCTTAATCCAATCGAAGCAGGAAGCTGATAATTCTCTGGAGCTTTCATCATTTTATTTTCCGCTTCATCGAAGTACCAGGAAATAGATTGACCGGTAGAACTGTTCCATTCTAAAATTACCTCTGAGCCATCTGCTCCAATGTAGGCTTGCATCATCACATGGCCGGTAAGTCCGGTATTGGCCGGCAACTGAAAAGCCTCTTTTGCTCGGGTCATTTGTTTGGTAGTTTCATCAAAATACCACTCCACTGATTTCCCGGTTTTGCGGTTAAAAGCCATCACCACCTCCGAATTATCTTTCCCCACAAAAGGCAGTAGCATAATGTCACCTTGGGCAAACAAACCAATTTGCAGAAACAAGGAGCAAAGAAGAAAGGTAGATTTGAAACTCATATATTTTCAGATTTAATCGCAATGTAAGCCTAATAGCGCAAAAGTAATATCCCCCATGTGGGGGGTGGTTCTTAATTAATGCGCAGTATTGTTCATTGAAAGAGGGGAAATGAGAAGCGCAAATAATTAAATTCGCCTCGGCATGAATCTGAATATAGACCCTGATAAATCAAACCTCAGCCCAGAGGAAATAGAAGCGGAAAGAGCGCTGCGCCCAAAGGCTTTGGACGATTTTATGGGGCAGCCTAAAACCATTGATAATCTCTTTGTTTTTATTGAAGCCGCCAAGCGCAGGAACGAAGCCTTAGATCATGTGCTGCTGCACGGCCCTCCCGGTTTGGGCAAAACCACCCTCTCTTACATTGTGGCCAATGAAATGCAAGTGAATATTAAAGTAACCTCCGGCCCGGTGTTGGAGAAGCCAGGTGATTTGGCAGGGCTACTCAGCAACTTAGAGCCGAATGATGTGCTGTTTATTGATGAAATACACCGGCTGTCGCCTGTGGTAGAGGAATACCTCTATAGCGCTATGGAGGATTACAAGATTGATATAATGATTGATAGCGGCCCCAATGCCCGCAGTGTGCAAATAGGGCTGAACCCATTTACCTTAGTGGGAGCTACTACCCGCTCGGGCTTGCTCACTTCCCCTCTTCGCGCCCGCTTTGGTATCACCTTCAGGATGGAGTACTACGATGCTACGGTGTTGAAAAACATTATCAAACGATCGGCAAAAATTCTGAAAGCAGAAATACAGGAAGAGGCGGCTTACGAAATTGCCCGCAGAAGTCGCGGCACCCCGCGTATTGCCAACTTACTACTGCGCAGAGTGCGCGATTTCGCTCAGGTGAAAGGCGATGGCACTATTACTTTTGACATTGCTAAGTATTCTCTCGAAGCACTCAATGTAGATCAATACGGCTTAGATGAAATGGATAACCGCATTCTCTCTGCTATCATCGAAAAATTTAAAGGCGGTCCGGTGGGTATTACCACCATTGCTACAGCAGTGGGAGAAGAAGCCGGAACGATTGAAGAAGTGTATGAGCCATTTTTGATTAAAGAAGGTTTTCTTAAACGCACACCCCGCGGACGAGAGGCCACAGAAATTGCTTACCGGCATTTGGGAAAAACCCCACCGAGTGTGGGTGGCTTGTTTTGAAACACACCTCTATTATGGCTATGTCATTCACTCCTTACTACGCAGTCATCTTTACAAACAACAGAACGGAAGAAGATAGCGGCTATGCTGAAATGGCCGACAGAATGAAAGAGTTGGCCAAGCAGCAGCCCGGTTTTTTGGGAATGGAATCAGTGCGAAACGGCATGGGCATTACGGTTTCTTACTGGAAAGACGAAGAGAGTATCCGCTTATGGAAAGCGAATGTTGAACATCAAACAGCCCAAAAGCTCGGTAAAGAGAAATGGTATGCCTCCTATCATATTCGCATCTGTAAAGTAGAAAGGGAATATAGCTTCGAAAACGCCAAAGAGGATTAACTACATCCTCTTTTTCTTTTTATTTTTTATCTCCACCGGGTCCAGAATATACATCAAGCGAAAGGTGATGGAATTGTTGTGCACTTCCTTCACTTTGGTTCCGGCTAAGGCGGGTTTTAAGCCAATTAAGGAGTATTCGAATCTCGCACCAATGCCAAATACTCTTTTGATGAGAAATTGAAAAGCGGCTACCCCGCCCAAATCAAATTTCTTAGTAGGCACACTCAGCTCATCTCTCAGTATTTGGGTTTGGGTATCGTCTATTTTTCCGGCTCCGTCAAACACACTGGCCGTTAGTTTATCTCTGATAAGATAATTAAAACTAAGCCCAACGCTGGCCATTACTAACTTCTTGTCGTGTACATTAAACATCAATGGCAACTGAATGTAATCCCACTGCTGCCGCCAGGTTCGCTGCGGCAATTCGCTGCTGTTTAGTTTTCGGTATGCGCCCTTCATGCCGTATAGGATGGCCGTATTCACTGACATGTATTTATGAAACTTCACCATTACGCCTACTCCTACGTGTGCGCCCGGATAGGCATATCCCGCTTGGTTATCTCCATCAATCTGCGATAGGTTCAGCCCTGCAATAAAGAGCGCTTTGAATAAACCCTCTTTGCTGAAATCGGGGCTTTCTTCATCCGGTGTTGGCCGGTTTGTTTTTTGCTTCTTGACTCGTGCAGGTTGCTCCTCGTTGTTGTTCTGTGTTTGAACAGTATCTTGGGGTTGATTTTTTTTCTTGCTGAAATCAATCGTCAAGGCTCCATCTTTTATTTCTACTTGTGCTAAAAGCACCGTAGGCAACAGCAATATCCACAGTGTGAGTTTCTTCTTCATCCCAAATAATTTAAGTCAAATATTTTCGTTCCGTTCAAAGAGTTCAAATGAACCGGACAGTTTCCCATAACATTAACAAATAACTATGAATCTCAAATATAATGCGGCATTGCTCAAGAAGTTAGAGGAAATTTTTAAAGAAGGTGGATATACGGTGCGTTATGAGAAGGGAAATTTTCAGAATGGCTATTGCGTATTGGAGAAGAGAAGGGTAGTGGTCATTAATAAATTTCATGAAGTAGATGCCAAAATCAACTCCATGATGGAAATACTGCTCAATATAAGTGATCTGGAACTCAAAAATCTGTCGAGCGAAAGTGAAGAGTTGTTTCAGCACATCAAAGCCGAAAGAGCCAATCTGTTCGGAGAGTAAGCTACTTTAAAATTTTATTGACTGTTTATAGAGACACCCCAACTACCTACACAAAATACAAGGCGGATATTTAATTCCCCTTTTTCTGTATAGAGGTTTCGAACTATCGTTTATACTGCTTGAGCGTTGGTGTATCTATAAAGACTATCATTTTTTGAAAATGGGAGATACCCTCATTAATAAAGCAGCCGGGCTTTCGCCCGGCCACCGGAAAGCAAGCTGCAACTATTGCTGCAGTGTTACTAACCCTAAACGGATAAGAGTTTGTTGACTGCATCCGGTGGTTGAAATTGAAGGAGAAACTATTTGTTTAAAAACATTCAGCACTCTTGTCTGAATCTCCTCTTTCATAGCCTATTCTGCCTATCGGAATAACTGCCCACATCTCCATGAAAAGGTTTGACTCTTTCCTAAGTTCATGTTATGCTCAAAAAAAATTCCGATTGCCTGAATCACCGTGAGACTTGTGGTGATTTGTATAGGTAACGAAGAACTCACTCTTTTTAGTATTTAAAGAGGAGTATTCAACTTCTTAAAAAATGAGAAATCAGGGAAAGTGCAGTGGACAATTACCAGTCCTTCAAAATTTTCACATTTACCGGCTTCACCTCTTTTTGCTGTACCTTTTGGTTGGTTTTCTGTTCCTCGTTGCGGAGGGCTTGCAGCAATTGTTCGGCTTCTTGTTTTGATAGTTTGGTCTTTTGCCCTTGCTGCTGTTGTTTTTGTTGGTCCTTATTGGCTTGTTGATCTTGATTCTGCTTTTCCTTATCCTGCTCCTTCTTATCTTTTTGTTGTTCTTGCTGCTGTTGTTGTTTGTCTTTATCCTGTTTGTTTTTCTTATCGTTCTCTCCTCCTCCTTGCTGCTGCTGATGTAACATGGCATTGGCGTAGGCTAAATTGTATTTGGTATCGCGGTCATTGGGATTCAACTTCAACGAATTTTTATAGGCCTTCGCAGCTTCTTCCCATTTTTTGTTTTCGAGATAGGTGTTGCCTAAGTTGTGGTAGGCTTTGGCCTTAATCTTTGTGTCGGTATTGGTTTGTGCCGAAAGCTGAAATTGTTTAGCTGCCTCGTCATACCGCTTTTGCTCATACACGGCATCGCCCAGATTAAAGATGGCCTCCGGCATGTTGTTCTTTTTATCTAATGCCTTTTTATAGCTGGCTTCAGCATCGGTATAATTTTCTTTGCTGAATTCTTTGTTGCCTTTTCGGGTTTCTGTCTTTTCGGGTTGAGTGGTAAAAGGGATTTGAGCCATTGCTCCCATTGCAAAGAATATAGAGCAAAGTAAAGTGACTGCTCTCTTTCTGCTTTGAATATGGATTCTACTATTTTGATTTCTCTCTTTCATACTTCAGAGTTTGAATGAAAATTTTCGTTCTGAAATCCACCAGTCAATCAGCAAAAGAAGAGCCGCAATGGCGAGACACCATTGAAACTGATCATCAAAATCAGTGAACACCATTTCTTCAAACTCTTTAGTGCCTATGCGTCCCAGTTCTTTAAAGATGGCGTTGATCTCCTCGTTGCCACTACCCAAGCGAAAATATTTTCCATTGCCTTTAGCCGCTAAGTCGCGCAGCATATCCTGATTCATTTTTGAAAGCACAATGTTGCCATCTTCATCGCGCTTAAAGTCATTGCCGAAAGGAATAGGGCCTCCATTATCAGTTCCTACGCCTATGGTAAACACTTTTAATCCTTCTTTAACGGCAGCTGCAATTTCCTCCTCTGCTCCTCCCTCATTATCCTCTCCATCGGTAATAATGATCAATGCTTTGTGTCTATTTTCTCCCTGCACAAACGACTTTCTTGCCAGATCTACTGCTTCGGCAAAGTTGGTGCCTTGTGTGGGGATCAGCCCGGGACTTAAACTTTTCAGATACATCCGCGCAGCACTATAGTCCACCGTCAGGGGCATTTGCAGATAAGCGCGGCCGGCAAATACAATCATTCCCAACCGGTCGTTGTGCAGTTCATCAATAAAATTGCTTACAAAATTTTTAGCCCGCAGCAAACGATTTGGTTTTATATCCTCACTCAGCATAGAGTTAGATACATCCATTGCAATAATGACATCAATGCCATTTCGCTTTACTTTCTCTTGCTTGGTGCCTATTTGCGGATTGGCAAAGCCCAACACAATAAAGGAATAGGCAAGTGAGAGAAGAACAAACTTGAGCACTTGCTTGCCTTTGCTGAAATCGGGAATTAGTTGCATCACCAAATTAGTTTTGCCAAAAGATTTCAATCCTTGGCTTCTCCATCTTTGGAAAAGTAAAAAGAGAATCAGCACCGGCACGAGTGCCAGCAGTAACCACAAATATTCTATGTGCTCAAAACGAAACATCTTTTTAGGGCAATGACTTTATGAATAAATACCTGAACAAAATCTCTAACAAGAGTAAAAGGCCTCCAAAAAGTGCAAAGGCGTGAAACTTTTCTGTTTTACGTTGGTAAGCACTCACCTCTATTTTGGTCTTCTCTAACTTGTCAATCTGGTCATAAATTTCTTTCAGGCTTTTATTCCCTGTGGCGCGGAAATACTGCCCACCGGTTTTCTTGGCAATTTCTTTCAGCAAATCTTCATCAATCTGTACATCGGTATAGTCAAACATCAGCTTGCCGTCCGCAGTCATGGCAACGGGAGTCATGGCTTTTCCGTTGGTGCCTATGCCGATGGTGTACACCCGCACTCCAAACTGCATTGCAATATCAGACGCGGTCATTGGGTCAATCAGCCCTCTGTTGTTTACGCCATCCGTCATCAGTATCACCACTTTACTTTTGGCTTGGCTTTCTTTCAATCGCTGCACCGAGGTGGCCAATCCCATTCCAATAGCAGTACCGTCTTCGAGTATCCCGTTTTTGATTGCCTTTAGCTGATTTTTTACAATAGCATGGTCAATAGTTACAGGGCATTGCGTAAAACTTTCTCCGGCAAACACTACTAAGCCGATGCGATCGTGTGGTCGGCTGTCAATAAAACTTATCGCTTGGTTTTTCCCGATCTGCTCTACGAGTACGCGGCCAGCGCCGACGCGCGC
>CAZQYO010000096.1:0-9633 GCA_964597415.1 uncultured Chitinophaga sp. | reverse complement strand
ACTTCCTCCGTTTACCGATAAAAATAGACGGTAATCGGAAAGGCTTACCGCCAAGTTAGTCGGGTTATAAATTTCTATTGCCTTATTGTTAGAAGTGCCCTCTACATACTCGCTGAAAAATAAATCGGAGCAATCGGCAAAAGAAAGAGGATCGTTATCTCTTATGGTTAAGGTAAAAACGGAATCGCCCAAAGTCGCTCCGTTGGTCGGATTGGTGAGTTTCACTGTGACTGTTTCATCCAATTCGTACAGGCTATCATCCATCACTATAATAGGAATCACCACTATGCCATTTACCCCCGCGCCCCATACGATGGTGGTATCGCTAAATATAAAATCGCTTCCCGCAGTAGCTGTAGTGGCAGACGGCACTAATTGCAGGGTTACGCTGGTGGCATTGGCTCCGGCATTATTCAAGGTGATAGGAACGTTTATGGTGCCAATATTTTCATATTGACTCTGTGTAGTTGGATAGATGTATATCTGCTGTGCAGACATCGCCAGGGAGGAAAGAATATGAAGTGCGGTAATTATTTTTTTCATGCGGTTTAATTGAAGTGCCCAAAGGTGCTAAATAAACGCTAAAACAGTTTTCGCCTTTGGTGTTTCTTTAAAAAATTATCGGCATAACCGGTGGCGTACTTGCCACCTGCAAGCAGACTGCGCCTAAAGATGTTGGGGATAAACTCAACTGAATTAATCTGCTGCTGTTTATCCTATAATTGGACGATTAGCGCATTAAGAACAGTCAGGGTATTATTGAACATACCTGATGGAGGTTCATTTATACATCCGTCAACTTTATTTTTAAGCTCGTCAGAATGGTTCTAACGTGCGGCTGTCTCGTCCGATGTAGAAGAATGAATGACGATGAGATGATTGAACCATTAAGCGTATTAAGGTCATTAAGCGTTTTAATCGCAACCGGTGAGTAGGGGAAGAGTTAGGGATTGAAATGAATACAGAATATTGAATTTCGAATAACGAATTTCGAATAGCGAATATCGAATGGAAACTTTGAGCAAAGGGCTTGTCCGCAAATAGCGCTACAGCACAAACGCCCGTGGGAGAGTGATGTGCCAAAGAAGAGCGCAGTAAGGCGCCAACTATTTTTAATTTTTCGCTGTTAGTGACATCTATTCAGCCGGCCGGTTTCTCAAAAATGGATTCTTTGTTTTCTTTGCGAAAACCTTTGCGAACTTTGCCTGAAGAGGTGTGAGGGATAAGCAGGGCGCAATCGTTCAAAAAATCATAAGCGGCAATAGCTCAGTTGGTAGAGCATCAGTTTCCCAAACTGAAGGTCGCGGGTTCGAATCCCGTTTGCCGCTCACTTTTCGGAGGCGGCTACAGGGGGCGCTGCTAATGACGGGTTACTTCTCTTTTATATCCTTTAGCGCTTCAGGAACGGTAAGCACGGGCAGTTGGCAAACCTTGTTCCGGCATACATAAATGTAAGTGGCGTTGGGTTTGATGCGGTCTTGCAACAAGGGCAGCGAAGAGCGGCTTATCGCTCCGGCAAAAAGACAATCGGGCAGAAAATGTTTCCCGAATTGTAGTGTCATATCTCTCGCGTTCTCTCCGGCCATCACCACTTCGTAAGGCTCCTTGAGCAGCCAGTCGGAAAGCATTGCCCAATTGGCATAGTAAGAGGGGTGTTGCAAAGTCTGAGCTTTCATTTGGTGGGCAGCATTTTTTGCCAACTTGAGGTAGTCACTTTGGTCGTAATACAAGCCTAATTGGAAAAGTGCTGTGGCTATGACCGAATTGGAAGAGGGAATCACATTATCAGAAGTCTCGGTTTTGCGGGCAATGAGCGGTGCATCACTGCTGTCGGTATAAAAGAAAAGTTGAGAGGCGGCATTGTAGAAATGCTGAATGGCATAATCGGCTAAGTGTTTGGATAAGTTTAGCCATTGCTCATCAAAAGTAACTTGGTAGAGAGCAATAAACGCTTCGCAGGTAAAACTGTAATCGTCTAAAAATCCATTGATGCTCACCTTTCCTTTTTTGTAATTCCGTTTGATGCTGTAGTCGGGCTGTATCATCTGCTCTTTTAAAAACGCAGCGCATTGTAAGGCACGGGTTAAATATTTTTCTTCTCCCAACGCGCGATAAGCATCGGCATAGCCTTTTAGCATTAGCGCATTCCATGAGGTCAATACCTTATCGTCTAAGCCGGGCTTTACTCTTTTGTTTCGCGCCTCCATTAGTATGCTTTTCCATTTGGCTAACTGTTCGCTATCGGCTACGGCTCCCTTTAACCGCACCAAATTATTCTTCCCCTCAAAATTACCTTGCTCGCTTATCGCATATACTTTTCGGAAGGCATCAAAATCGCTGCCCAAAAGTTTTTTTAACTCGGTGTAGGACCACACATAGTATTTGCCTTCCTCCCCTTGGCTATCGGCATCTGATGCCGCATAAAAGCCACCGGAGGCATCGCTCCATTCTCTTTCTACAAACTCTAACGATTCCTCTACTACCTCTTTATAGCGTTCGTTGCCGGTGAGTTGATATGCTTCGGAGTACAGCGAAACTAATTGGGCATTGTCGTAAAGCATTTTTTCAAAGTGCGGTATTGTCCAGTTGGCATCTACCGAGTAGCGGGCAAAGCCGCCTCCCATCTGGTCGTATATACCACCGTTCATCATATTATCAAGCGTTCCGCTTACGGCCTTCAGTGCTTTCTCATTTCCGGTGTAGTAGTAGTAGCGCAACAAGTATTGCAGATTTACAGGCATCGGAAATTTGGGCGCTCCCCGCCTGCCTCCGGCTTCATAATCCCAGCCGGCATCTAACTTTTCAAACATGTTATCACGGTCTTGTTTGGTAAAGTCACTCGCTGTTTTAGTGCTTGGCACTAAATCCATCCCCTTAATACCTTTCGTAATTTCATTGGCTCGTTCAAGGGCTTCTTCGCGGTGGTTCTTCCAGTAATCTACAAAATACAGCAACACTTGTTTCCAGTTTTCTTTGGGGAAATAAGTACCGGCAAAAATGGGTCGCCCGTCCGGTAAGGTAAAGGCATTCAGCGGCCAGCCTCCGCTTCCGCTGATCAACTGGCAGGCATCCATATAAATTTGATCAACATCGGGGCGCTCTTCGCGATCTACTTTAATACAGATAAAGTTATCGTTCATTATTTCGGCTACAACGGTATCTTCAAAACTCTCATGCTCCATCACGTGGCACCAATGGCAGGCCGAGTAACCGATAGAAACAATCACCAGTTTATCTTCTTGTTTTGCTTTTTGCCAAACCTCTTGGTGCCAGGCATTCCAGTGCACGGGATTGTGTGCATGTTGGAGCAGATAAGGGCTGGTTTCGTGTATCAAATTATTTGTGTAAGCAGGTTCCATTTGAGCAGGAGATTTACAACCATTAAACAATAAAAGCAAAAGGAGAAAACAAAAGTGGCGCATAAGAGGTTGCAAGGTAAGGAAACAATCCCGGCATTAATTTTTTACCTTGTCACCGATGTTTACCCTTTCCTTTTCATTGTTCAGTCACGCACAGTGGCAACAACTCAGTGCAGAAAAACTAAACCTCCCTGCTGATAACTGGGAATATCACATTTGGAAATTTTTAGCAGAGTGGTTGGATGAAACGATTACTGAAATTGAAATTTTCACCTCCGGCTCTACCGGAACACCACGCTCCATACAGCATACCAAATCAGCCATGCTGCAAAGTGCGCGTATGACCTGTGAGGCACTTCAACTTTCCGGTAAGGACAGCGCACTACTCTGTCTTCCTGCCAATAAAATAGGCGGCATGATGATGATTGTGCGCAGCCTTTATCTGAAAATGGATTTGCATTGCGTAAAACCTTCCGTACATCCTTTGACAAATTTCTCCGAAGGCACAAGTATTTCTTTTGCGGCCTTTACCCCGATGCAGGCCAAAGAAATATTGAAAGATGAAAGGGGGTGGAAGAGATTTCAAGGAATTGAGAAAGTGCTGCTGGGTGGGGAGAGCATCCGTCCGGAGTTACAGGCTCAATTGCTACATTCCACCAACGGCACTTATTCCACCTTCGGAATGACGGAAACCATCAGCCACATAGCACTGAAAAAAGTAAGCGGAACCAAGCCTGATTTATATTACCACACCCTCCCCGACATTCGGGTGGCGAAAGATGAAAGAAACTGTTTAGTGATAGAGGCTCCTGCCATTGGAGTTCATCACTTGGTAACGAATGATGTGGTGGAGATTATTTCTGAAAATAAATTTGACTGGAAAGGGCGATTCGATCACGTGATTAACTCAGGTGGGATAAAACTACATCCGGAAAGTATAGAGCAGAAATTGCGCTCCCATATTCCGTGGCCTTTTTTCGTAGCGGGAATTCCCGATGCCCAAGCCGGAGAAAGACCGGTGCTGGTAGTGCAGACCGATGAGATTACTGAGGCAGAAATAAAAACCATCAAAGAAGCCATCGCACTGCTGCCCAAAATAGAGCGACCCAAAGAGATAAGGATGGTGAGGGAATTGATAAAAACCGATACCGGTAAATTAAAACGGAAGGAAAGTCTGCAAATTTCGTCTTGCAGAGCCGCGCTATAATCAACGAATCAGTTGCACCTTCTTCGTCACGGTTCCTCCGGCAGTTACCACCTTTACCAAATAAATGCCCGATGGCTGTGTGGCTAAGTTGAACCGGTGATGGTTTTCCGCAGCGGGAATATTTATTTCACCGAACAGTTTTTCTCCGATAGCATTAAACACTTCGTAGCTATACACCGTACCATTTTTTACCTGGACATTGAGCGTAACCTGATCTTTTGAAGGATTGGGAAATACCGATACACTCTGAAGAATATCGTAAGGGTTATTTTTTATTCCGGTAGCGGTAACCACAGTGGCTATCCCTGCTCTCGATGTCTGCAACATCGCCCGCATAATGCCTACCTGCTCTTGCGTAAACATATTTAGGCAACGGTCATCAGAATAGTCCATATAATTCTCAATCATGTCGGGGAAATCCGTTGGGGAGTCGGGGCAAGTATTAGAACTGGTATCGCAAGTTTGCTGATGGGCCGCATCGCTCAAGGGAGTGTCAGAAATACCATCATCCTGCGTGCAATCTCCATCGCCCCAAATGTGTCGAAGGCCGAGATAGTGGCCAATTTCATGGGTGGCACTTTTGCCCTGTGCTACCGTAGCGTCAATAGGAGCCGAAAAATTTCTGCCCACCACCGGATAGTGCAATACCACTCCTTGCTTGGTAGAATCTGTTCCGGAATTTGCCGGCCAGTTAGGCGCATTATCGGGAGGGAAAGCATAGCCCAAAACTCCGAGTCCGTTCAGCACATTGCAGACCCAAATATTGAGATAGCGATCCGTAGGCCAGGCATCTATACCACCGGTGGCCGTGCTTTTCATATCATCGGTAAAAGGGTTAAAGCCCAAAAATCCGGGAGTGCCGAGTGTGCGTGTAATACCGTTGGTCGGCTGCCCGTTAGGGTCGGTAGTCGCTAAATAAAATTCAATTCCCGCATCCGCAGCAATGTCTTTAAAGATGGCTCTTGTTTTTACGGTATCTGCATTCTGTCTGCGATAGTCTTCGTTCAATACTTCAATTTGAGAATAGATCACCGAGTCGGGAATATTTTCATCGGGAGTAGTATAAACAATGTGAAACACACAGCGAATGCGATAAATGGTATCCCAAGCAGCTCGGTTGCTCCGATTCAAATCAGCTATGGCTTTGGCATTATCAAAGCAAGCGTTTACTCGCTGTAGATAGCCCGGCTCTTGCTGGTCGCGCACTTTCATTTCATCAAAAGTGCCGCAGCGTTTTTGTATTACTTGCGAAAAGGAAGTGGATAGGAAAAGAAATAGAACGGCAGTAAGGGATAGAATCTTCTTCATTCAAAACTTTTATTTAGTGACAAGAAATTTCTCGGTTTGAGATTTATTATCCCCCACCATTCGCACGAAATAAAGCCCGGAGGGGAAATCCTTTACAGAGAAAATAAGGGCATTCTCATTCATCAGAGTTTGATACACCAATTCGCCCACACTGTTCAACACTTCTATCCGGTGAAACGGATGCGTAGCCGGCATACGAATAGCAATTAAATCAGAAGCGGGATTGGGGAATATGTTTACTTCTTCCCGCTTCGTTTCCGAAACGGACAGGGAAGGGTTATTGGCAATGTTGATGTTGTCCACGTAAAGCACATTCCCCCATCCGGTCACATTTTCAAATTTAAAGGTCACTTTGTTTTGCCCTGCCATGTTCAACAGGGGAACCGATACCGTTTTCCATTGTGAGGCCGAAGGTGTAAACATTAAGGTTTGAGCAGGAGCCGTAGCCAACTCTTCTCCTTGCTGATTCCAAATTTTAGTCCAATGGCTGCCACAGTCGAGGCTGTAATACACATTCAGCGAATCATATCTTAAAGCATTGTATGGAGCATAAGCCATATCAAACTTCAACTCGGGGTACGTGACGGAGGTAAAATCATAAGCATCGGTGAGAATCGCATCCTTTTTCTTATTCGGGTTAACTCCATAGCTGAAATTATCAATAGACATGCAAGCCGTACTTTGACCATAGCCGCTAAAAGCCGGATTCATCATCCATGTGGCATCGTGGTTGGGATTTTGCACTTGCCAGTTGGTGGGCGGGAAAGTAACTGCTTCAAACCCTTCCAAGAGTGGAAGAGAGGCGGCAGTTCCGCCATCATACACATAAAAACTACTGTTTTTGCTGTCGTTCCCCGAATAGTTATCGGCAGCTTGGCCGTTTACATTTCCAAAGGTTACATCCAAGGTATGCACCCCTGATATGGTCGTTTGTTCAGGCAATGTAATTTTCACTTCGCCCTGCGATGGAATACTTCCGTTCCAGTTTAGAATTTGCACTACGTCCCCATCTATTTGAAAATACAGTTTGCCTGAAGTAATCGCAATCACTCCTTCATTACGGATGGTAACAATCGGCTTGAATTGGAAGGAGCAGATAGTGTCGCCCGGAAAGTCGAGAGAAGCTACCGCTGCATCCAAGCTATAAAAGCAGTTGGTGTTGGCAGCCGTTTTAATGGCGCTGCGGGAGCCGTCTAACACAAAGTGCATGCGATCATTCTGCCCATTGGTAAACATGCTGCTGCACTGGTCATAGGTATAATCCATATAGTTCATAAACATAGCTCCGTTAGGTGTTGTCAACGGACAAGAGATGTAGGGGAACGTGGGGCAACCATAAGCGGCATCATCTTCATCAGGAGTATCGGCAATGTAATCTCCCTGATCGCCACAACCGGGGCCAAGACCCCATGTGTGCAACAGTCCCAGCCAATGCCCTACTTCGTGGGTGACGGTTTTTCCTAATTGATATCCCGCCAGCGTATTAATGGTGCCGATAACATTGCTGCGAGCGACTACTCCATCATCACTGGCGTTAGCGATATAAGGAAGAGTGGCATAAGCCAATATTCCCTGACTGGTTAAGTCTCCTCCCATCTTCACGCTCCATATATTCAGGTATTTGGTATGATCCCAGATAGTTGCGGGCTTAAGGGTATTGTCAATATCATCTTGCGTATTCCAGGTGGCTTGTGCAAATTGGTGACGAATAATTCCGGTAGTCGGATTGCCTTGCGGATCAAACTTGGCCAAGCAGAATTTTATATGACAATTGGCCACCGCACTTTGAAAAGGAGCCGGAACATTACCGATGTTTGGGTCCAGAAAATTGTAGTGGAGATTCATGGCATCAATCTGCGATTGCACTTGTGCATCGCTGATGTTTTCACCGGTGCCCACCGGCTTCCCGTTGTGAACGATGTGAAATACTACCGGCACATATATTATATCCGGAACGGCTTCGGTGGAGCGGGCAGGAGCATTCTCATACTGATCGCTCAGTGTGTCCAATAGATTTTTAAAGCGTTGTTGAATGGCCGGATCCTGCTTCATTTTTCGATAAACATTCTCCATGGTTCCGCACCACTGCTGCGCTTCGGAAAACTGAAAAAGAAAGACGGTTGAAAGAACGGTAAAGAACTTAATGCTTAATGATTTCATAGTAGGTATAAACATAGTAATGACGGGCAATAATAAAAAACCCCGTTCATCATAGGATGATACGGGGTGTTAAAAGAGGTGATGGGCGGTTTACTATTAGTCTTTCAGCAGTCGGATATATTTGTCCGTATGGTTCAGCCGAACCCTTACTAAATAAACTCCCGAGGCAAAAGTGGAGATGTCAATTTGCTCAGTGCCGGACTGATAGTTTTTTACCGGTGATAAGTAAAGCGATTGACCGATGTGGTTGTAAATTTCTATCTGCACTGCCGATGACTGGTCTAATTCAATCGTTACGTTACAGATGTCATTCGCGGGATTAGGAAATACTTTGATGAGACCGACTCCTTTAATGGCGGTAATATCCGTGCTCACTATTGTCGCACTGCTCACCTTGATACAGCCGGAGTTATCGGTAATAGTCACTGTATAAGTCCCCGGGGCAAGGTTATTAATGCTTGGCGTTTGCGCTCCATTGCTCCACGCATAAGAATAAGGAGAAGTTCCTCCGGAGGGGGTAGCGGTTATACTTCCATTATTTCCCGAAGTCGGGTCTTGTGTTGAAAAAGAAACTGACAGAGTAGAGTTGTCGCCTACCGGAGTGGTAGCACTGGCAGAGCAGCCATTTGCATCGGTGATGGTCACGCTATACGAACCGGCGGGAATATTCTGCACATCTTCAGTAGTAGCACCATTGCTCCACAAATAATCAAAAGGAGCCGTTCCTCCGCTTAACGATAAGTCAATAGAAGGCGAAGTTTGGCAAGTGCCGTTGGTAGGAGATAAGGAGGCCGTTGGTCCCGAAGCAGCTATCACTTGCCCCGAAGCCGTGCCACTACACCCGTTTGTCAATATCACCGTCACCGAATAGTTCCCCGCAGCCAAATTATTGATAGAGCCGCTTGTAGCTCCTGTATTCCATTGGTAGCCATTTATTCCTTGGGTGCTATTGCTCACTACGGCATCGGCAGAACCGTTATTCCCCGAACAAGCTGCCGAGGTGTTTACAGTCACGCTAATAGTCACATTCTGATTATTGATAGTCATTGACGTGGTAGAAGAACAGTTATTGGCATCTTTTACCGTCACCGTATAATTACCCGAAGCTAGATTGCTGACGGTTTGTGAGGTAGCTCCGGTATTCCATGAATAGGTGAACCCACCTGCCCCTCCCGAGGCAATAACGGAAACACTTCCGTTGGGCTGTCCGCAGGCAGCATCCGTAGCGTTAGGGGTTAAAGATATAGCAGATAAAGGTTGACCAATATTTGCGGAAGCCGTAGAAGAGCACTGGTGCGCATCACTCACCGTTACGGTGTAATTCCCGGCCGGTTTATTAGTAATAGTTGCACCACTGCCTCCCCCACTCCAAGCATACACGTAAGGCGAAGTGCCTCCCGTAGCAGTCACCGTAGCGGAGCCATTATTTCCTCCAAAACACAAAACCGGAGTACCACCGGTAACCAAAGTCGATTTCGCATAAACGGTAATGTAATTGGTTTGCGTAGAGGAATTACTTCCATTGCTATTAGACACCGTCAAGCTGACATTATAAGTGCCGGGACTATTGTAAGTCACTGATGGATTGGCAGAATTAGA
>CAZQYO010000095.1:0-9656 GCA_964597415.1 uncultured Chitinophaga sp. | reverse complement strand
TTTGCCCGCAGGTCATATAATCCTTGTAATTCGTTCTTTTCAATACGCGGTTGGCGGATGATAATGCGGTGAAGTATATCGCCCAAGTGCTTGGGAGTGACTTGCTGTTTGGCATCGCTCCATGCTTTCTCGGGTTGAATATGCGACTCAATCATCAACCCTTCAAAACCCATATCCATTGCTTGCGGTGCTAAAATTTCAATCAGAACACGGTTCCCTCCTATGTGTGATGGGTCAACAATAATGGGCAACTGCGGAAAGCGTCTGCGCAACTCAATGGGGATTTCCCACATGGGAGGGTTGCGGTATATGGCTGTTTGGTAATTAGAAAATCCTCGATGGATAGCGGCTATTTTTTTGATGCCCGAAGCATTAAACCTTTCGATGGCACCCACCCATAGTTCCAAATCAGGGTTCACCGGATTCTTTACCAGCACCGGAATATCCACTCCCCTTAGCACTTCGGCAATTTCTTGCACAGCAAATGGCGACACGGTGGTGCGCGCTCCTATCCACAGCACATCAATATCGTTTTTCAGAGCGGCCTCCACATGTTGCGGGTTGGCCACTTCCACAGTTACCGGCAAGCCCACTTCTTTGCCGGCAGCTTTTATCCAAGGCAATCCTATTTCTCCTACTCCTTCAAATGAATTGGGGCGAGTGCGCGGTTTCCAAATTCCTGCGCGCAGCAAATGCACTTTCCCTCCGGCATGTTTTACAATTTCACGAACGGTTTGAAAAACCTGCTCTTCGCCTTCGGCACTGCATGGCCCGGCTATCACAAAAGGAGGAGTAGAAATTTTTGTCCATTCCTGTAAAGGCTCAATATTCAATGCTTCACTCATGAAAAAAATTTGGGTTGACTAAATGAAGTATTTAAATCTCAACTGCCGGTAAACATAAGGGTTTGCTTTTCATCATTCGTTTCAAGAGTTTATGAAATACCTTTTTCTGAAAGGGTCTTCGGTGAAAACAGAAACAATATTCATCCCGATAGGCTGGTTTATATGCTTTGGGGCAGGATATTATTTTCAGCAATCACCGCGTGCCACTGTACTACCTATCTGTGCTTCGAGAACTGCTTTTGGCAGAAATGACTATTTTTTGTTTTGCCTCTTACCATTCTCTTCCACTTTTCGAGCCATCTCTTTTGAGCTTGTATTGGTTAAGAATACGTTGAAAGCCCCCTCCTACTGAATAGTGGCGACAAAAAATTCCCCTACTGCCAATCCATAAGCACTCATAATCAGCTATTTATACAAAAATGTTACTGTTTAAGGGATAAGTTATCCATACTGTATGCCCTATTTAACAAAAGCAGAAGCGTCCTAACAATTATAAGTCAATAATAATCCAAACGGGCTGAAACCGAAAAGGGGTGAAGGGGATATATTTCGTAACGCAGCATACGGCAAAGCGCTCTGGCGAGTAAAATACGGTAGATTAAAAATGAAGCTTCATCTAATAGTCCATGTACCCTGCTCTGCGAAACAGGATACCCCGCAGCGCAATCTATCTACGCTTCAGGAACTACATGCCTCATTCAGTATGCCGAAGTACCCGCGTATGCGGGGCTTCTTCCTCGTCAAATTTTCAGCTCTACTTAAACGTAATCTTCATTTCTACCCTGCGGTTCTTTTGCCTTCCTTCAGGTGTATCATTATCGGCTACCGGCATACTTTCCCCATAACCGAAGGCCTCTAATTTAACGGATGCTACCCCTCGTTTTACTAAGTAGTTGCGCACCGCATTAGCTCGTTTCTGCGAAAGCAGCAAGTTGCTTTCATCGCTACCTACATTGTCGGTATAGCCTTCGATGCGCAATCCATAGTTAGGTTTGTTTACTAATAATTCGGCTAAAGCGTTCAGCGAAGCGTAGGAGTGCTTGCGGATAACGTCTTTACCGGTTTCAAACTCTAAGTTCTGGAAAGCAAATTTCACGGTTTCTATATCCTTCTTCTCTAACTGAGGGCAGCCTTTATTTTCGGGAACACCGGGTACTTTAGGACATTCATCGTCTTTATCGGCAATGCCATCTCCATCGGTATCGGGCCAAGGGCAACCAAAATTTTCTTTCGGGCCTTTTACTTGTATGCAGCGATCTTCGTTGTCATACACGCCATCTCCATCGGTATCAGGACAGCCAAAGTGATCTTTATCTCCCGGTATGTCAGGGCAAAGATCTGCTTTATCAGGTACGCTATCCTTATCTCGGTCGGGACAACCATTAAATTCGGGCAAGCCCAGTACATCGGGGCAGTCATCCAATTTATCTATCACCTTATCTCCATCGCGATCGGGGCAGCCGTGAAATTCGAGCGGTCCTGCTTCATTCACGCAAGAATCTTCAAGATCAATAATCCCATCGTGGTCGGTATCAGGGCAACCGTTCAACTCTACGGGGCCGGGTACATCCGGGCATTTATCTTTTGAGTCGGTTACGCCATCTCCATCACGGTCAGGGCAGCCATGCGACTCACAATTTCCTTTTTCTTTCTTGCACAAATCTTTTTTGTTAGAAACTCCATCCTTATCGCGGTCGCGTATTTTATGATAAGGGATGGTGATTTTAAGTGCCAGATGCACATCGGCATTATAAAGATGTTTCTTGGCAAATAAGCCGAGTATATCTTGCGTACCTACTATCAGCGGCCCAATCCGCAAACTGGTTCCCAGATTCACATTTCCCAACACATCATAGGAGAGCGGAAGATAAAATCCAAACCAAGCGTGGTCATATTTAGGAGTCAACGTAAAGGTAGTTACCTGATGCACCATATTGCGCTTAGGAGCCATGTTAGGCGATATAGTGGCGGCTGCATTTACTCCAAACCCTAAACCAATATTGTAATCGAGGAACAAATTAAACCGGGTGGGCAACCACATCCTAAAAGTTTTCTTACCGTCATGGGTGAGGATAAAGCGGGAACTAATCGTGTCATCTATACTTTGTAAGCCATCGGGAAATGCTGCATCTTTTACATACCAATTTTCGAGGTCAGCGGTAAAGTTTCCACTGTATTCTCCGGTTTTAAAGTTGATGGCTCCAAAGTCAATGAGTGAAAAACCAGCGGCTAATTTGTAGCGGTTCAGGTCGTAGCGCCACCAGTTCTCACAATCCATCTGATACTTATATTTATCCTTATCGGGTCCCCATTCATAAATAATACCGAGATCTACGGCAATAGAAGGAGCCGCATATTTGAATTTGAACAGATTGCCGGCAAAATCACTCATATTATCTGTAGGAAAGCCCTTTGAGGAAATCAAGCCTTCGGAATACTTGTAGTCCACATTGGTTTTAAAAACAGAGAGCGTATCGTAATCCTGCCACTTGTATTTCAGATCTTTTGCATACACATATCCTCCTGCAATTCCCTGAAGTAATTTGAGTGTGCCACCTACTTTAATCATGTGGTCGCCTTCTTCATACACCACCCTTGAATAGGTTAACCCATAGTCTATCCAAGTCATTGTTTTAGCAGAGATATTTTTATCGCTTAACGGTTTATCTAAAAATGAAAGAAGATTCTCGGCCTTGTAGCCCACCCCATAATAAGCGATGCGGGCAAAGGTTTCATCTACATTGTCGAGGTTAGTAATAGAATTGAAATGCGAAGTAAAAGCAAAGGCATTGTTGTTGGTCTTTTTTCCCCAAGAGCACATAAACGAAAGAGGCAACTGTGCCTGCATTCCTATGTAAGCATATTTTTGCTTGCCGTTTAATCTCTCCTTCAAGTACTTGTCCTGAAAACTTGTGTCTTTAAAAGCCTCTTTAGAAAACAGTGCCTTACGGGCAACTCCCACATAATTATTGTTCACATTCATCGCCAGATTCATCAAATTCACATCCGCAATAAACCGGCTATCGGCTATAGCCGGATTGTAGGGCACATTCGTAACCCCGCCAAAGGGACTGCTGCGAAGACCTTGAAAAAACTGAGCAAACAGTCCGATAAAGAGCAAGTTGGCACTAACGAGAAGTAGAATTTTTTTCATGGAGTGAAATTTAAAACACGCTCAAAAATAAGTTATAGCACTGTTTGAAGCGATACTTTTATGCCAGCAAATAACATTTACTTTTGGGGCTGCTTATTTAAAGATGCGCACAACGGTCAACCGATTTATTTTCTCAGTCATACTTCTCACCGCAGTTTGTGCGGTGATAGAAAAGATATGGAATACCTATATGCCGGAGCCGCTCACCATGAAAAGTGGCTACTTGTTGTTAGGCATTTTTGCTTTATCAGTTAGTGTCTTACACCTTTTGCTGATTCAATCAGCAAAAGGCTCTCCTCAGGTATTCATCCGGTTTTTTATGGTGGGTACTGCATTCAAAATGCTTTTTCTTTTATTGGTACTAATTGTGTACCTGATGTTTTTTGACGAGAATAAAAAGGCTTTGGTTTTACACTTTCTTTTTTATTACGCGGCATATACTATATTGGAAGTAAGCATGTTGTACCGCGACCTGCAAAAGCGGAAATAATTCTGAATTTGCGAACTGATTTAAGTCATCGCAAATAGCTCACCTTTTTACTTTCAATCCTTTCCACGTTTGGCAGAAAATTTTATGTTTGCACCCGCTTTCTGATAATACGGCAATGAAAATATCCATAAATCCCTTATTCCTGCTCGTTTTCGCTGCAATTTTCTTCGCATCTATTGTGCCGTTTCAGTCCTTTGCCAATAGCTCGGAAGAAACAAATACGGCTAAAACCAAAAACGGACAAAATGCCGGAAAATTTAATGCCGGAGAATTGATAATGGAACACATAGGTGATTCACACGACTGGCATCTGTGGGGCAAAGGAGAACATGCCGTATCTATTCCGTTGCCGGTCATTCTATATACTGCCAAAGGATTTGATGTATTCATGTCCTCTGATTTCCATCACGGAGAGAAAACGGTGAGCCGAAAGAACATTTATAAGCTGGAAGAAAACCATATTAAAATAGTAAATGAGGCAGGCGAAATAGATGAAGTCGCTTCAAAAAAGTTAGTGGACATTTCTATTACTAAAAACGTAGTCGCTTTATTTTTCAGCGCGTTTTTGATGATGTATATTTTCTTATCAGTGGCCTCCACTTACAAGAAAAATCCAAGCCAGGCACCCAAGGGTATTCAGTCGGCATTAGAACCTATCATTATTTTTATACGGGACGACATTGCTAAGTCGGCCATCGGACCTAAAAAATATGAGAAGTTCATGCCCTTCTTGCTCACCGTATTCTTCTTTATATGGTTCAATAACATGCTGGGGATTATCCCTATTTTCCCGGCAGGAGCTAATCTGACGGGCAATATTGCCATCACGGGATTCTTGGCGTTGGTGACTTTCATTATTACCTCTATCAATGGCAACAAAAATTACTGGCATCATATTTTTGCTATGCCGGGAGTTCCCAAGCCGGTGCTTTTAATTCTGACCCCCATAGAAATTATGGGCGTTTTTCTTCGTCCGTTTGTACTGATGATCCGACTATTTGCCAACATGCTGGCCGGTCACATTATTCAACTTTCTTTCTTCTGTCTCATTTTCATTTTTGCCCAAATGAGCACCGGAGCGGGTTACGGCATTAGTATTCTAAGCGTATTATTTAATGTATTTATGGGATTGTTAGAAGTGTTGGTAGCGCTGATTCAGGCGTATGTGTTTACCCTGCTTTCCGCTTCCTATTTTGGAGCGGCCATCGAAGAGGCTCATCAGGACAAAGAATCAATCATATAATTCAACTATTTATTCATTTAAAAACCAAACAACATGCTTAACACAATTTTATTGCAGGCAGCAGAAGTAGGAGGCCTTGGAATTGGCTACGGAGTAGCTGCTCTTGGAGCCGGAATCGCTGCGGTAGGAGCAGGAATTGGTATCGGTCAAATTGGAAAAGGTGCGGTAGAGGCTATTGCCCGCCAGCCCGAAGCCGTTAACGATATTCGTTCCAACATGATTCTGACAGCCGCACTGGTAGAAGGGGCTGCGTTTTTTGCCATGGTAGTTGGTCTGCTTGTAGTATTCAAGTAAATCAATTTCTCAAAAACATTCAGGCAGCAAAAGCGGTTGGCTGCGCTGCCTGATTTTTTAAATGAATAGTTCTAGTAAAATCAGAAAAGAAGAAACCAAAAAGATAAAGAAATGGAACTCTTAACTCCTTCAATCGGCTTACTATTTTGGATGCTGATAACCTTCAGTCTGCTGATGTTTGTACTCGCCAAGTATGCGTGGAAGCCTATTTTAGCCATGCTGAAAGAAAGAGAACTAACTATTGAAGCCACTTTGAACGAAGCCAACAAGGCTCGTGCAGAAATGGCGAGTCTCACAGCTAAGAATGAAGAATTGCTAAATCAGGCTAAAGAGGAAAGAAATAAAATATTACACGATGCCCGGGAAGCTGCCGAAAGGGTGAAAAGTGATATTATGGCAAAAGCACAAAAAGAGGCCGAAGAGAAATTAGCCCAGGCTTTGCGCGAAATCGAGACTCAGAAAAAAGCAGCTATTGTAGAAGTAAAGAATACCGTTGGTTTAATGGCCTTAGACATTGCCGAAAAGGTGATTCGCAGAGAACTTAGCAGCAATAAAGAACAGCAAGATTACGTGAACACATTAGCGAGAGAAGCGGAGTTAATCGAAACAACTGCGAGCCGCAATTAAGCAAAAAAGAAAAGAGAATATAGAATATGGGCTCATTCAGAATAGCATCGAGATACGCCAAATCATTGATTGAATTGGCACAGGAGAAAAATGTGCTGAACGAAGTCATTCGCGACATCAAAAGCATTGACGAGACACTAAACACCTCACCTGAGTTACGAGTATTTTTCAAAAGCCCCATCATTAACCCCGATAAGAAATTAGCGATTGTAGAAAAACTCTTCAAAGAAAAATCCACTGACTTAGTATATCGCTTCATCGTGTTGTTGGTAAAAAAAGGACGGGAGTCACACTTCCACGAGGTAGTGGCCTCTCTTATTACCCAATATAATTTACTAAAAGGAGTCACCCCTGTTCAACTGATTACCGCAGTGAAACTCGATTCCGGCTTAATAAGCACCATGATTGGGGCATTAAAGTCTAAAGAATTTTTAAAGGAAGTAGAGTTACAAGTAGAAGTAGATGAATCACTGATAGGCGGTTTTATTTTGAAATACGATGACAAGATGATTGACAGCAGTGTTCGCAGAAGGTTAGCTGAATTGCATACTATTATCGAGGACAATACTTACATCAAGAAATATTCATAAAAACAATAAACAAGTATAAACATGGCAGAAGTAAAACCAGACGAGATTTCAGCGATACTGCGCGAACAACTCTCGAACTTTAAAAGTGCTGCTGAACTGGAAGAAATAGGAACCGTATTGCAAGTGGGTGATGGAATTGCCCGTGTATATGGATTGACCAATGCCCGGGCAGGGGAATTGGTAGAATTTCAGAGCGGTGTAAAAGCAATTGTGCTAAACTTGGAAGAAGACAACGTAGGGGTAGTATTAATGGGAGCTTCGGGTAAAATTAAAGAAGGCGACACGGTTAAAAGAACCGGCATCATCGCTTCTATTAATGTAGGGGAAGGAATGTTAGGCCGGGTAGTAAACACACTCGGTGATCCGATTGACGGAAAAGGCCCTATTAGTGGGGAACTATACGAAATGCCATTAGAAAGAAAAGCTCCGGGAGTTATTTATCGCCAGCCTGTAAATGAGCCATTGCAAACCGGCATCAAAGCAATTGATGCAATGATTCCGATTGGCCGTGGGCAGCGCGAATTGATTATCGGGGACCGTCAAGTAGGCAAAACTGCCGTTGCGATTGATACCATCATCAATCAAAAAGAATTTTACGAAAAAGGCGAACCTGTATTTTGTATTTATGTAGCCTGTGGTCAGAAATCCTCTACCGTAGCCCGCATTGTAAAAACACTGGAAGATAACGGAGCAATGGCTTATACTGTAGTCGTATCCGCTTCTGCAGCCGATCCTGCTCCAATTCAGTTTTACGCTCCTTTTGCCGGCTGTGCTATCGGAGAATTTTTCCGCGACACCGGCCGTCCGGCATTGATAGTATATGACGATTTGTCAAAACAGGCCGTAGCCTATCGCGAAGTATCGCTGTTATTGCGCAGACCTCCGGGACGTGAGGCTTACCCCGGTGATGTGTTTTATTTGCATAGCCGTTTGCTCGAGCGTGCAGCGAAAGTAAATGCAAATCAGGAAGTGGCTTCTAACATGAACGATTTGCCGGAGTCTCTCCGCCCATTAGTAAAAGGAGGCGGCTCCTTAACGGCTCTTCCTATTATAGAAACTCAGGCCGGTGACGTATCCGCTTATATCCCTACCAACGTTATCTCCATCACCGATGGTCAGATATTCTTGGAGTCGAATTTATTCAATGCCGGTATTCGCCCGGCAATCAACGTTGGTATCTCCGTCAGCCGCGTAGGTGGAAATGCCCAGATTAAAGCCATGAAAAAAGTAGCGGGAACACTGAAGCTCGACCAAGCACAGTACCGTGAGTTGGAAGCCTTCTCCAAGTTTGGCTCAGACCTTGACGCTGCCACCAAAGCTGTTCTGGACAAAGGAGCGCGCAATGTGGAAATTCTAAAACAAGCGCAATTCTCACCGTTTACCGTAGAGAAACAGATCGCTATTCTGTATATAGGCACCAAGAACTTAGCATCCAAAGTTGCCGTGAATAAAATGAAGGATTTTGAGAAGGATTTTCTGACACAGTTAGAAACTCGTTTCCCCGATACACTAAACAATCTGAATAAGCCAATGGATAGTGCTGTAGAAAAGCAATTATCTGATTTGGCGGCTGAAGTAGCTCTGAATTATAAATAGTCTATAGACCATAGTCCATAGCAAATAGAGAATTACTATACACCTATGGATAACAAACTTTTTAACGAGAAATGGCAAACCTTAAAGAAGTAAGAATACGATTAGCGAGTGTGAATACCACACAGCAAATCACCAAGGCAATGAAACTGGTGGCTGCTTCTAAGTTGAAACGCGCTCAGGATCGCATTCTGCAAATGCGCCCTTACTCAGAAAAACTGAATGAGATTCTCAGTAACATTATGAGCAATCTCGAAGGCGGCTCCTCTCTCAGTTTCAACAAAGTGCGCGAGCCTAAAAAAGTGCTATTGATCTTAATTACATCCGACAAGGGACTTTGCGGGGGATTTAATTCCAACCTGATTAAGACCACTCGCAAATTGTTGACGGAGACCTATGCTGAACAAAGAAAGAATGGAGGAATGTCTATCCTGTGTATCGGTAAAAAGGGCTATGATTTTTTCAAAAAAGAAAAGGATATTCATTTTATTACGGAACACCTCTCACTCTTTTCCAGACTCACTTTTGAAAATTCTCAAGTAGTTTCGAAAGGCTTGATAAGCAGCTTCACCACTGAAGAGTATGATGTGATTGAGTTGATATATGCCAAGTTTGTAAACGCAGCTACTCAGCGTTTTATGGTAGAGCGCTTTCTACCTGTTGTTGGCGGAAAGTCAAACGGAGAAAAGACAATCAAGGCGGACTATATTTTCGAACCCGAAAAGGAAAGATTGCTTGAAGAATTAGTTCCGAAGATTTTGAATACGCAATTCTTTAAGGCATTGTTAGATTCCAACGCATCGGAAAACGGAGCACGGAT
>CAZQYO010000094.1:0-9733 GCA_964597415.1 uncultured Chitinophaga sp. | reverse complement strand
GCTGCATTGCAGGGTAGCTACGTTCGGAAGGGATAAGCGCTGAAAGCATCTAAGTGCGAAGCCCACCTCAAGATGAGATTTCTTTTAAGGGTCGTAGAAGATTACTACGTTGATAGGTCACAGGTGTAAAGGTGGTAACAGCAAAGCCGAGTGAGACTAGTTGCGCGTTGACTTTTTATTTTTTTCAGTTTTGAGGATTTGATTTTATTAGCACCAATTTGTCAAAATTTATTGACTCTGTGTTGTTCGGCCAGAGTGTAAACTTAAGGGTGACTATAGCGAGGGGGATCACCTCTTCCCATTCCGAACAGAGAAGTTAAGCCCCTCCACGCTGATGGTACTGGACTAATCCTCCGGGAGAGTAAGTAGTCGCCTCCTTATTTTTTAAGCCTTTCTGTTTTTACAGAAGGGCTTTTTTTATTCCCTAATCTTTCCCTATTCAATTGCGATATCAAACATTTGCAGAACTCCAGATATGTCAAATGTGAAGGAATAAATTATCGATATATGACAATGTGGCTTTTTGAAAGGACTAATAAGTCATAATTTCCGCTACTTTATTATGGTATTTATTTTGTCTAATCAGTTCTAAATTTGTTAACCTAAAAATTAAGGAGGATTAAACTATGACAATGTTAAGCGTAAAACCAGAAAGTGGGAGGCTAAGTTTCCCAAGTTTATCAAACATGATGGAAAGCTTTTTTGAAAGCGAATTTCCAAATCTGAATGGACAGGATCTTTTTAAAACACCTGTTTTGGTAAACATTAAAGATACCAAAGAAAGTTACAGAATTGAAGTAGCTGCACCGGGCTTTAAAAAGGAAGATTTTAATATTAATGTGGAAGGAGGTCTTTTGATAATTAAAGCAGAGTCAAAAGTTGCTACTGAAACTAATGAAGAGAGGTTTACCCGTAAGGAGTTTAATTTTAGTTCGTTTACACGGAACTTTACACTACCTAAAACGATTGAGGTAAATAAAGTAGCGGCCAGTTATGAGGATGGTATCTTAAGTGTTGTTTTACCTAAAAAGGAAGAAGCAAAAGAAACGCCTAAGATGGAAGTAAAGGTTTCATAAACCTAATTTTGTGTGCTATTTGGTATTGCTCTAAATCAGTTTGTTATTTGGAGTTAGTTTAGTTGGCCAATAGAGGCTGAGAGTTTAAAAAATCCGAACCACAATGATTAACATCTATTGTGGTTCGGATTTTTTTGTAGTGAGGGCAATGAGTTGATTGGTGAATTTTCTAAATAAGGATACCACTGTAATGCAGAAAGACAATTTCTTTTTAATCAAGATAGATTGAGAACAAGAAATAAGATTTAAAGGGAAAACTAATTTGGGAACGCACTTTGTCGCCTTCTTATTCTTTGCTTTCGGGTACGTGATTACAAGATTTTGTATTTTTCTTACAATCTTTTGCATTCCTCTTATCGTAAGAACATCCCTTGCTTTGTTCTGCCCCCTTTTGGCAGCAGGTTTTAATCTCGCCAGTAGTTTTATTAGAGTTTTTAAGTGGCTTGTTATCTACTTTTACAACGGGGGTAGCTTGTTTTACATTTGTAGATGAAGTAGAGTTTTGTTGTGCAGTTACTACCAATAGTGCCAATGAGAAGCAGGTCAATAGAATAGTCTTTTTCATAAATTTGGTTTTAGTAATCATTTTGTTTTATATTTTAAAGTGGTTCAGGTGTATTATTTTTCGGAGAGTTCTAGCCAATCACTTAAATCATCCAGAAAGCTTTTTCCATCTTCTGGCAAAGTTCCAATCACTGTAATGCCACCCTTTACCTTTTGCTTGATGCCAACTTCTATTTTTGTGTTCAATGGTAAAAAAAGATCTACACGGGAGCCGAATTTGATGAAGCCTAACTCGGCATTTTGCTGCACTTCATCGCCTTCTTTCAAGTACCATCTTATTTTTCGCGCGAGTTTGCCTGCTATTTGTCGTACCAGAATTTCAATACCTGTTTCGTCATGTTCAATCACTACGGTATTTCTTTCATTTTTTTCGGATGACTTAGGGTGCCAGGCAACCAAATATTTGCCCGGGTGATACTTTTGATAAGTAACTATACCCCCTATTGGGTTTCGGTTTACATGCACATTAGCAGGAGACATAAAAATAGAAACTTGAATACGCTTGTCGTTAAAGTATTCGTTTTCCATCACTTCTTCGATCACTACTATCCGACCATCGGCTGGGGCTATAATTTGGCTATCGCTGGAGAAAAACTGGCGATATGGCAAACGAAAAAAGGAGGCAAATGCCAGTATTATAAGTAGGGAAATACCACCGGTGATATAATAAGCGGTGATGTTCCGGAAATAGAAAGCGACTCCAGCATCTAAAGCCAAAAGAATAATTGCTGAAACGAAAAGTATTTTATGTCCTTCCCGATGTATCTTTAATTTCTTCTTCATAGAATGACGGGCAAACCTAACCGAATTCGTGTAAACAAAAAGTAAGTATTTTAATGAAGAAATAGTTTGTGCGCTGATTAGAACAATACTTCAATAGTATTAAACAAAGACGAAGCTTATTTAGTTTTTCAACTAATTTTTTTGAATGATTCTGTGGTAATAAAAAAAGGCATCAGTAAGTGGCATGTGAAAATACCCAAAGGATGAAAGCTACAAATGGAACGGTGAAGAAATAAGCATCAAAACGATCGAGAAAGCCTCCGTGTCCCGGCATAATTGCCCCCGAGTCTTTTATTTGGAGGCTACGTTTGAGCATAGATTCTACGAGATCACCAAATGTGGCTCCAAAAATAATGACTACTGTGAGTATCATCCATTCTGTGCGTGTGTAGATTTGTAGAGCGGGGAGGAGCGTTAGGAACCAAGAGGCAACGAGTGTAATCACCGCCCCTCCTATTAAACCTTCCATTGTTTTTTTGGGCGAAATTCTTTCGATCAATTTATGCTTGCCGAACAATGAGCCAAATACATAGCAAGCGGAGTCGTAAAACCAAATGATGCCGAATAGTGCGACTAAGAATACTCCTCCGTTGAGCGAATAAATATTATTAGTGAGTACCATCGGAATTAAAAGATACACTACTGCAATGATGTTCCATCCCAAATTCTCGAAGGGAGTTTCGCTCTTTGAAAATAACTCGATGATAAAAAGCCCGAAAATGAGCATGGGGATGAGGGTAGTCAAAGCAAGTGTGGCATCGCGTTGCATCCATACTTTATGTAAGAGGGCAGTTACCGTATTTTCATTTTCTGCCAGTGAGGGTATAGATTTTGAAGAAAGTAAAAAGGAAATCCAGTAAACAAGAGCAAACAGCGCGATGAATACTATTTTGCTGTTGAACTTATATAATGACTTTTCCTTTTTACCGGCAATGATGTTATAGTATTCGTTTACACTTCCTATTAGGATGACAGACATCACCAACAAAAATGAAAATGGGTGGTAAAGAATACCGCAAATCATCACAATGGCAAAAACTAAACCGGAGGCTGCCCGGATAAAAAGGTTTTTCATGAGTCAGGCAATTCGTTATCCGATATTGGTTCCATCACAGGCTCTTCAAAATCGGGGGTTATTCTCCATTTATAGAATAGATAGATGCAGCCCGAAAACAATATCACGGATGCGATAGTCAAGTACCAGGATGTGGATGCTTCTGAAAAATCAGTACTAAGGACTCCAATATTGAATAAATATTTTAAAAGTACGGTGATGAAATTATTGGTGAAATGTGCTGCTATGGGAACCCACAAGCTGCCTGAAACATAATAGAGATAGCCTAAGAAGGATCCCAGTACCCATATCGCTAATGTATTATTGAATTCAAAGTGCGCTAAAGCAAAGAACAAGCCGGAGAGCATAATTGCAACTGTAGGGTTTACTTTGTTTTTGAGCAAATCTCCCAGAAAAAGTCCTCTAAAGAAAAACTCTTCGGCAAAAGCAGGTACCACTGCCAAAACAAAGGTGGTAAACAATAAGCGTGGTACGTCTTTAAAATCCATCAAAGCATTAGTGATGGCAGCTATCTTCTTCTGATAGTCATCAATTAAGGAAGAGGGATAAGGCAACTTGCTGTTTATTTCTACTAGAAACTCGATAAAGAACTGAGCGGCTATCATCGCGAAAATGGACAACAAAATACATTTGAGGGGAGTATGGCTTTTTAATCGCAGATGCTCCAGTGGCTTGGCTGATTCGAGTGCAGAGAACAGATAAGCTGTAAGCAGAAAACTACCCAAGGATGTTATGGCCTGATAAAAAAGAAAGGCCTTGATATCATTTGCCCCCGAGAAAATACCGGCTACTACTTCTTCTGGCTTTTCTACTCCAAATAGACCATGCAAAGAAAGGTAACCAAAATAAGAAACCACACTCATGAACACCATGAGAAGGGAGAACATGAGAATAGATTTTAAAATAACGGGAAACTGCTTCAGCGGTGGATTCATACCGCTCAAACATAATTACTATTTGGGAACTCCTCAACTTCACTTTTAATCCTTGTCAGGCGCAGCGAATTTTGGGGAGGTGTCAAAAAACATGAGACCCCGAATTGCTTCGAGGTCTCCTTCACATGCTAACCAAAATACACACTACCAAAATTTGACACTTCCAAGCTTGTTTAAAGCAAGTTTTGAAAGCAATAAATTGTATTCTAACTGAATCTCACCGAGTCGAGAATCCTGCAAGTTCGTTTGAGCTGTCAGCAATTCCAAATTTGTAATCACTCCGCCTTTATACCTTATGTTAGCAAGATTCAATGCTTCCTCCGCTTGAGCCACTTGCAATTGATAGTTTTGCAACTTTTGTTCAGTAGAAGCTATATCGCTTTGCGTTTGCAAAATATCTTTATTCAAGGAGAGTTTCTGTGATTCGAGCGAATAGGTGTGTGCTTGAAGATTGATCTTAGCAATTTTTGTCTGATAGTTAGGGCGCACCCCACTAAATATTGGAACATTCAAACCCACTCCGATATTATAATTAAAGAGCAGTTTGTTTACATCGGGCACAAAACCATTCTTATATCCCACTGTAGCATTGGCGACTAAGCCGGGTAACCATCCGCGTTTCGCAATTTTAATATCCCAGACAGCTCCCGAGAGTTTATCCTGTAGCAGCTTTATATCAAAGTTATTATCGGGATTCACATTATCGGTAGCAAACACTTTATCATCTATCTGTTTGGTGTGGATGTAATCAAAGGTAGAATCACCGGTCAGCATGTTTAATAGTTGATACTGCTTGTGCAGCAAAGTTTGTAAATCTACCAAGCGGTTACCGGCAATATTTCTGCGCACCTGCGTACTGAGTAAGTCATATTTTAGGGCATCGCCATTTTTTAGTTTAGCTTGAATAAAGGTTTCGTTTGAATCGAGCAGGTTAATTTGCTCTTGCTGTACTTCAAGACTTTTATTCAAAAACACTATTCCAAAGTAAACCTGCGCTACTTCGTAAGCCAACAGGTGAGTGGAATTCTCCAACTGGTCCTTTGCAGCAACAATGTCGCTTTTTGATTTATTGACAGAAGCCTGTGTTCTCCCGAAATCATATATAGGTTGCGTGAGTGCCAGCCTGAAGTCGTAATTGTTTTCAGGAAAAAATGAAAATTCTTCTAACTGGCCATTAATGGGAAATGCGATAGAAGGCGTGGGCTTGCCATATCTATAAGATGCATCACCACTGATGATGGGCATATACAGGCCATTAGCCAAATCCTTTTTCGCCTCACTCAACTTTACATATTCATTTCCCTCTTTCAGTCTTGGATAATTTGTTACTGCCCGATGAATCAGATCGGTCAGTTGGGAAGGCACTGCAGAGGCTTGTCCGCACAAAGACTGCGACAGCGGAAGCAGTATTGCTAAGAGTAGCCATCCACTTATTATCGTTCTATTCATTCTCATCGTCCAATTATTTAATGAGCCACTACTGCGCTTAATTTATGAGCAGCGATTGTCTGCGTTTTTATCAATTAGAAAATAAGTCACGGGAAATAACCAAATGCTCATGGTTTAATATTTAACGGATACATCGAGGCTCATTCCTGCGCGAAGTTTACCTTTCAGCGCAACTATATTTTCTATCTCTATTTTTACCGGAATCCGCTGGGTTACTTTTACAAAATTACCGGTAGCATTGTCGGGCGGAAGCAGTGAAAACTTAGCCCCGGTAGCATCTGAAAACGATACAATTTTGCCTTTTATTTCCAGATCAGGATAGGCATCAAGGGTAATAATAGCTTCCTTACCTATTTTCAAATGCTCTAACTGTGTTTCCTTAAAATTGGCTATTACCCAAAAGTATTCGTCATTTACTACTGTAAATAAAGGAGTGCCGGCTTGCACAAATTGACCGACATCAATGTTGCGCTTTCCAATTTTTCCATCACTGGTAGAATAAATTTTTGTGTAACTCAGTTTTAATTCCTGTTGTTCTACTCCAGATTTTTTTACTTCTACAATGGCCTGTGCTTTTTTCAACTGTGCTTCCGATACGGCAATTCGCGACTGAGCTACCTTTACTTCATCTGCCGTAGCATCGTATTGCCGGCTCACTATGTCTGCATTTGCTTTGGAGTCGTCTGATTGTTTTTGGGTAATGGCACCATCTTTAAAGAGAGAAAGATCCCGCTGATAGTCTTGTAGTGCTTTCTCTTTTTTTGCACCAATGACCTCTAAATTAGATTTGGCAGAAGTGACCGTAGCCTGTGCATTCACGAGAGATGCGCGGGCATTTTCAACATCCGTTTCTGCCTGTAGCAAATCTGCTTTCATTTGTGCTAATTGTAAAGCGTACTCTGAATCATCAATAACCGCGAGCAGTGAATCTTTTTTTACGATAGAGTAGTCTTCTACATTCAGCGTTTTGATATAGCCTGACACGCGGGACAAGATGGGCACCATCCGCGCCTCTACTTGAGCATTGTCCGTAGTTTCGTGATGAAGAGCAAACCATACCTTAATGCCGCCTATGTATAAACCGATGAGGGCTATTATCGCCACAATAATACGCACCACCAACGTGCGAACCGGCATTTTTGTTTTTATTGCTTCACTCATGATCGCTGTTTGAAATCCGGTGCAATAGTAAACCAAGTTGACTGAATAGTCAAGAGGGTTGACTAAATGGTTTATTATTAGTTTCGCTGTCGGAATTGGCTTTTGCAAAAGAAAAGTAAAACGCGATGTTGGACAAAAAGACACAAGCTCGTTTAGAGCGATATATGGTGGCGCGAAAGCATAATATTGCTCGTCTTATTTACATTTTGAATCGCTACTTTAACGAATGGACGGTGAAAAAGTGGAAGGAAGATGGTTGGGAGGATATTCGCCCCGAGCAACTGCGGTTGATCAGTATTATCAGCTTAGAGCCGGTGAACATTATTGAACTCTCAAAACGCGCCCGTGTGACCAAGCAGGCCATGAGCAAAATGGTGAATGATTTGATTTCAAAGGGTTTTATTGAATACGATACCGACCCCAAAGATTCCCGGTCTAAAATTATTTCTATTACTAAAGAAGGGGTAGGTTTTATGGATTACTTTCTCCAATGTTCCCGCCTATTAGAAAAGAATTTTGAAGAGAAGATAGGAGAGAAAAAGACAGAGCAATTAATTGTTCTTTTATCGGAACTGACGGAGAGCATTTTAGAGGGCGAACGAAAGGAATCGGAAGGGAAGTAATTAACCCAAGGCCGGAGAGTTTGCCTAGCTCCCTATTTCCTGATTTGCCGCCATGCCGCTGTAAGAAGTTGCGTGCCGCGATGTTAGCGCAGTGCTCGTGAGATAATAAACATTTTTAAATCACAAGTAAGCAGATGGCAAAGCGGCAATCCCCTATTTTTCTACACTCCCTTAACAAGTGAGGAACAACAGATTGAAGTCCTTTCATCTTGAGTTTCCTATAATTTTCCAATCCATAATTCAGTAAGCCCGTCTTCTGTTGCAGACTGCTTGTGACTTGCCGGTTTTCTGCCATTTATGTTGGGCTACATTTGTTAATTGAAAAATCTCCCTTAATTTATCTCCCAAGCAAGTATATTTATCTCCACATCGAAATGAAACGATTGCTTTCTCTATTGCTTATTCCTTTAGCACTGGCACACATGACCGGGGTAGCTCCTTTTTATTTTGCGGCTCTACAAGAAGTGAAAAGTGAAATGACACTGGAGTTGGCAAAAGAAGATAGGCTTAGTAAAGTATTTATTTCAGAAGATGAATTCAACCGTCCCGATATTTTTCAAACAAATGGGGAATCTGAATTCAGCTACCGTGGTCGAATGTATGATTATGCAAAAATGGTAAAGCGGGAGAGTAGTTACGTTTTCTATTGTATAGAGGATACCAAGGAGAGTTTATTAAAGGATTTACTTCAGTATAGTTTTGAAGAAGGCTCTCGCGCTGATAAATCAAATGAGATTCCGTTTGCAGGATTGCTCAAAAATCTATCGAAGGACTTTACAGGTACCTCCGATTGTTTATTTTTCTCAAGCCTTTCGTTTTCAGAGGTAGAAAATAATGTCATTGAATATTTACTTTTCAAAGGCTACTATACGGTTTTCTTTTCTCCGCCTGATTTACAAGTCGCTTAATCAGATTTACGAGAGAAAAACATTACACGCTATTTTTTATCACACCAATTAATATAAAAATGAAACAAATTCTTTTAACACGTGTGTGCCTTACACTGTTGGCGGTTGTTGCTGCCTTCACGGTGCAGGCGCAGGTTAATCAGTTTTGCGGAAGCTCTGCCGAAAGAGAAAAATTGATCAGTGAGCATCCGGAAATCCTGCAACGGGAGGCGGAGTTAGAGCAGTTCACTAAGAACTTTGAGGCAAATTACCAACCGGGAACACGTTCCGGGCCCTATATTATTCCTATGGTATTTCATATTATTCATCAAGGCGGGCCGGAGAATATTTCCAATGCACAAGTGCTGGATGAGATTCGCATTTTAAATGAGGATTACAACAAACGCAACCCCGACACCTCAGTGGTTATTTCGGATTTTAAATCACTGATTGCTGATGTTGGCATTGAGTTTCGTTTAGCCAATATTGACCCTTGGGGAAATTGCACCAACGGGATAGACCGCATTAATTCCACTCAGACTTACATGGGAAATGATTACTCAAAAATGAATGGTTGGCCACGCGACAAATACTTGAATGTATGGGTGGTTCGCAGCATGGAAAACGGAGTAGCGGGCTATGCTTATTACCCCGGCTCAGTGGATGTGTTGTATAACTTACCCAACCGCGATGGAGTGATTATTTTGAGCAATTATATTGGCAGCATTGGCACCGGAAACACGACTAACTGCCGCGCACTTACCCATGAAATAGGGCACTACCTCAACCTGAAACACCCCTGGGGTGATACCAATAATCCCGGAGTGGCCTGTGGCGATGATGATGTGAACGATACCCCTATTACACGTGGCTCTACAAATTGTAACCTCGGTCTTAAATACTGTCATCCCCCGATTATTGAAAACGTGCAGAACTACATGGACTATTCGTATTGCTCGAAAATGTTTACTGAGGGACAAAAGATACGGATGATTGCCGCTCTCAACTCCGACAAGTCTGATCGGAATAACCTTTACAGCAGTGCGAACCTCACTGCTACCGGAACGGACGATACGAATTACAACCCTTGTGCCCCGAAAGCTGACTTTAGTGCTACCAAGCGCTACATTTGCTTAGGCAGTTCTACCACTTTAGTAGATGCTACGGCCAATGGCGATGT
>CAZQYO010000093.1:0-9801 GCA_964597415.1 uncultured Chitinophaga sp. | reverse complement strand
CGGCTATGTCTAATTTGCTTTTGGGATCGTTGGTTCCTACACCTACATTTTGAGCCTGAGTAGCGGAAAGTATCAACGCACTAATGGCTAACGTGAGTAATGATTTCCTCATAAATCTTCGATTTGATATCCGTTAAAATAATGTGTCCATGCAAATATGTCAAATTTTATGCCGTTTATGTTTGATAAGTAAAACTACTCGTATTTTGAGAAAAGGAAATTCTCAGCTAAGATAAAGGTACGAGTGGAAAATTTAGCGGGGTGCCTTTTTCTTGTCCTTGTTCTGTTGCAGGCTTTCAATGAATTTAGTTTCGCTGTAGGTAACAAACTCCACTATCTCTTTTTTTATAGCCTCATCGTATTTGCTCAAAAGCTGAAATCCGGCTTGTAGAATATCAATTCCTAACTGTATGGCCTCCCGATCTTTAGCACCATACAGATCTTTGCGCTCTTTCATTCGTTTCAGCACATCTTTTAAAATGCGAATAGTTTTTTGCATTAACTCGGCATCGCTGATATTCATAAATAATTCTGTGAGCTCGCCAATAAACTTCTCCAGCATCATTGGGTCAAGGGCAGAGAGACATTCATAAAATTCTGCTTGAGTTAGTGGAGGAGAAAACTCTCTATCTACAGCGGCTTGCAGCAGCATCTCTTCGAAATGGTGTGCAGTAGTGTGTGTTTGCAGCGATACCATGCCGGTGCGCAAAGCAGCAGGAAATTGAAAGCCGAACTCGAAAATGGCAGCGGCTAAGTTGCCGAGTAGTCCCCATATTTTAGACGGTTGCGCCACATAGGTTTCTAATTGCGCAAAAGCGGCATCTAATTTTTCGCGATCGGCTGGAGCAGCGTAAAGGCTCTGAAGAAAGAACTCGCGTAACTCATCAGTAATTTCTTTGGTAAAGCTTTTGGGAAAGTGAGGGTCATTTTTTATCGCTTCATAATTGTATCGCTCTGCAATAGAGGCGCGATATTTATTAATGAGTTCATGTTTAAGTTCCACATTCATGTTTCCGAAGTTAATAGAAGAAAGCGGAATATACCGGTGCGTTTATTCCTGCCGTATAGTTAATTGTCGAGTCTCTCCTCTCCCATTTTTCCCCGCAATAGTTACAAAGTAAATTCCGGTAACCAGATGTTGGGTATTCAGTAGTAAGTTTTGAGTCGTGATAGTTCTCTCTATTATTTTTTTTCCGGCTATATCAGTGATAGTGACGGTAGCGTCTGCCATGTCTGCCTCTGTAGTGAGGGTGAAGTGGTCGCGAGCAGGGTTGGGAGTAATGCGAAATAACGGGGGTGAAAGATGTTCCACTCTGTTAGGCGAGTGAATAATTATGGTTTGGCGGAACGAATCTACTTTGCCACAGAGGTCGCTCACCACTTCAGTAATGAGGTAGGTGCCGGTATCGGAATAGGTGTGGGTGGTTTGGATGCCATTTGCGAAAGTATTATCGCCAAAGTCCCAACTGATATGGCTGTAATTAATAAAAACAGTCCCATCCAATTGATAAGTCATGGTCGCCTCGTTACCGGAGTAAGTGAAATATGCGTGTGGGGCAAATACTCCGATGTTCCAATTAGCTAATGAATCGAACACAGTGTGGGAAGCCATGTGCTGCAAATAATCATTAGTGGGTGGCGAACCCAAGGGAGAATAGGACAAGCCAATAGGAGATTTTTGGAAGATGGTGCCGAAGAAAACACAGGCGGTCAGATACGTGCCCGCAAGGTTGGGGTGGCTGTTATCTGCATTCCATAAATTAATCAGTGTATCGGTGTGCCAACTCGCGTACCAAGCCATACCGGCCGGAGCCACCATAGCGTGATTATTGTTTGCCATTTCGAGATAGCTGGAGCGCAAGCGGTCTTGCACTCCGTCAAATGTACAGAGGATCGGATAGCCGCCACAGTTCTGCTGGTCGCCATATTTTTTACCCCAGGTCATGTAGAAAATTGTTTCAGTGCAGGAATCATTGTCGTGGATAAGGCTGTCTAATGTGCGGGCATAAGGATAGGTTTCGTTGGCTACTTGCTGCGGAGGAAAGGAAGGCTCCTGACTTTGTGCCTGTATCACCACATAGTCCCAGGGCTGAGAATATATTTTTTGGATACCGTTGGCATCTGTAGCCTGCTGGTGCAGCGTGTAACCTCCCGGAGCATAGGAATCGAAGATCACCGTATCTCCGGCACTTAAAGCTAAGTCGTGAAACATCTGCGGCAAATTATTTACTGTGGTGTAACTGTTGCCCAACCAAAGTATTTTGATGGCTTGCGCAGAACTGTAATAAAAACAAAAAAGGAGGACGGAGAGAAAGAGTGGCTTCATGTTTTTATTTTGAAGGATAAATTTTTGAGTAGAGGGATAGTTTCCTATGCTGAAAGTGGATGGATAGCTAAGGCGTTTTTCGTCTTTCAGCTTTCGGACAAAGGTAATTGCTTTGCCAAAATAATCCCAAGGGCGTTACCATGAAAACTTTTCAAAAATGATTTCAGCTCATTTCACTTTCTGAATCTTCCTATTAAAATAAACTAAGGAAAATCCGGTAAGCACAATCCCCAGTACACTGGTAATGTATAAGGCATCAACGAAAAACTTTCCGTAACTCATTTGCGCCTGACCAAAATTCTTGAAAAGCAATACTAAAATGCTGCCCAAGTAACCGAATGAATCAGCGATGTAAATCAGAAAGCCCACATTGGCCGGTTTGCGGGCTGAGGCGATTAACCGTTCGAAAAACACAATGTTAAACGGAATATAACCGAGATAAAGCCCCAGCCCGTTCAGTATCATCCAGTTTACTGCACTGATGGTACCATTGGAGTAGGCAAGGGTAGCTATTCCGGTTATCAGAAAACCGACTATTACCATGTAGTGGTTAATTCGCAGTGCTCTGAAATTGTTCCGCACCACCATCACTAAACTCATCAGGGCCAGAATGGCAATAGAGATGGGCGTTTCGGTAGCAGTAAATATAGAAGCGTCATTAACGCCAAGTTCTTTCCAGATGTCGGCTACAAAGTTGTCGCGAAAGTCGCGGATAATAGAGAGCAGCGCATAGGTAATCACCAGCACTACAATACCTGGCAGAAAGTGCGTCACAAACTCTCTGCGTTCCTTTTGGTTCATGGGCAGCCGCTCGGTGCGGTGCAATTTGTCATCAGCAGTAGGGGGAGGAATCTGTTCTAATAAAAACACAAAAATCAACATCGGCACTAAAAAGATAGCTCCAGTAGCTGCCGGCATCCAGTATTCGTTTACATGTATATCCATCATCAGCCATTTGCCAACTGACTTTACAAAACCGGAAGAAAAAATAAAACTGACGGCCAGCACGCTGCCCATAAACTCAGTGGTGTGCCTTCCTTCAATATATGAAAATACCAACCCCCAAACCATACCTAAAGGAATACCGTTCAGAAACATGAAAAAGATATTGATGGGAGCCGGGGTGAAAGCAAAAAACACGAGCATCAGCCCCGCAGTGGCAATCAGACCGATAATCCCTAAAGCGCGGTGGTGATGTTTGATTTCGCTTACATACCGGATGCCGAGAAACTTACTGAGGGTATAGCCGATAAGTTGGGCAATGACGAACAAAATCTTCAAATCAACCCCGGCAAACATCAATCCATCAAAGGTGGCGGCAGTGTAAGGCTTGCGAAAAGCATACATGCAACTGTAGGTACAAAAAGTGGCGAGGGCGGCAAATACGGCTACCACTGCCGGTGGGCTTTTTTCGAGTTTCGCTTTCAGCGGAGTGGGAAGTTGCATGCAGTGGTTGGTGTTTAATCTCAGATTGACTTTTCTCTGCGAATAATTTCCGGTTTCAAATTACCCATCACCCGATTGGTACATTCAGTAAATAGAGGGAAATCAGTATTGGTAAAGTTCATTTTCAGCGCTTCGTTCATATTGTTGCTGTCTCCACAGTGTTTACCGGCATATCAACCACCACCACTTTTAAGGTCATTACGTTTCATTTAGGAGCGGAAGATACAAATCGCCTCTTTCCTTATCCGATATTTTTTTGTGTCTTTGTTTACATCTCCTCCGGTTTATGAGCTGCAAATCAAATCGCTTTTTACATAAAGATAGTTTATGGCTCTACTAAGATTTAGCTTTAATCCTATTTTTGGCTTTTATTAAACTCTACAATGAATTTCCTCGATTTCGAACAGCCGATTCGCGAACTTACCGAGCGGTTAGACACCCTTCAGCAAACTGCCGATACCAGCCCTTCGGTACAGTTAGAAGTGGAATCGCTCGAAATGCAACTGAACGAAAAGCGCAAAGAGGTGTATTCGCATCTTACCGTGTGGCAGCGCATACAGGTGAGCCGCCACCCCGACCGGCCTTATACACTTTACTATATTGAAAAGATGTGCGAGCAGTTTGTGGAGCAATCGGGCGACCGCAACTTCCGCGATGATAGAGCCATTGTAGGCGGCTTTGGAAGCATCGAAGGTAAAACCTACATGATTATTGGTCACCAAAACGGGACCAATACCAAAATGCGGCAGTTGCGCAATTTCGGTATGCCACATCCTGAAGGCTATCGCAAGGCTCTGCGATTGATGAAACTTGCAGAGAAATTTGACAAACCTATTATTACCCTGATTGATACTCCGGGAGCCTATCCCGGTGAAGGAGCCGAACAGCGCGGTCAAGCCGAAGCCATCGCTCGCAATTTGGCGATGATGAGTGCTCTCAAAGTGCCGGTGTTATGTGTGGTAATTGGTGAAGGGGCATCAGGTGGAGCCTTAGGTATTGGGGTAGGTGACCGTATGCTTATGCTGGAGAATACTTGGTATTCGGTTATTTCTCCCGAAGCTTGTTCTTCTATACTTTGGCGCACCGCTGATTTTAAAGAAAAAGCTGCCGAAGCCTTAAAGCCCACTCCCCAAACCTTACTCGAAATGGGGATTATTGATGGCATCCTTCCCGAACCTACAGGTGGTGCTCATGCGGCACCCGAACAGATGGCAGAAATTCTAAAACGCGCCATCATTAAAAACGTAGCAGAGTTAGAACGCTATACACCGGAGCAGCGCATTCAAAATCGAATTGATAAATTCTCTGCCATTGGCATTTACGAAACGCTTAACTCCCCGGCCAAATGAAGTACTGGGAAACAATCATTCGCTTTTTCTACCACCGTTCGCTGAACGCAAAACTTCAGGTGCTTACCCCCTCTAGAAAAATTATCAGCCTCAGCGATGCACACACAATAGGTATCTTATATAATAGCACTCAGCCGGACAATGACATCCTTATTACCAAATTTGCGGAGCACTTGCGCACAGAGGGAAAAGCGGTGGAAATTCTCGGTTATATCAACGACACAAAAACGGAACATAAAGCGGATATTAAAGTGTTCAATAAAAAAGGATTGACATGGTTTAAAATACCTACAGATGATAGAGCACTTGCTTTTTCTGAAAAGAAATTCGATTTGCTGATTGCCTGCTTTATGGAGGAGAACCTGCCACTCGAATATCTCTGTTGTACTTCAAATGCGAGATGGCGTATAGGCGTTTACCATCCGGACAAAATCAACTGCTACGATATGATGGTGAATGTGGGTGACCGCAAGGAAGTGCCGTATTTCTTAGATCAGGCAAAAGAATTTCTAAATAAAGTAACCTACGATTATGATACAGAACAGGCTTAGAGGTACGGGGGTAGCCCTTGTTACACCATTTAACTCCAACGGAGAAATTAATTATACGGGTCTTGAGAGGCTCATTAACTTTTGTATTGAGGGTGGGGTAGAATACCTCGTATCGCTGGGGACCACGGGGGAAAGCGTAAACCTGACCAAAGAAGAAAAATTAGACCTCCTTAATTTTACCATTGAAAAGAATGCCGGTCGCGTGCCTATTGTAGCCGGTTTTGGAGGCAACAGTACTCACACAGTAATCAGTGATATCGAGAAGTTTCATTTTACCGGAGTAGATGCCATTCTCAGTGTAAGTCCTTACTACAACAAACCTACACAGGAGGGAATCTATCAACATTACAAAGCAATAGCAGCAGTATCTCCACGTCCTATCCTATTGTATAATGTGCCGGGGAGAACTTCCAGCAACCTCACAGCCGCTACTACCTTGCGTTTGGCAAACGAAATAGAAAATATCATCGGTATTAAAGAAGCCTCGGGTGACTTTAATCAGTGTATGCAGATTCTCAAAAACCGTCCAAAGGATTTTTTGGTGGTATCGGGTGATGATAATATAACACTGGGGCTAATTGCTTATGGCATGGATGGAGTGATTTCAGTAGTGGGTCAGGCTCTCCCTAAAATATTTACCGAAATGGTACGACAGGCATTGCAAGGCAATTTTGAAAAATCCCGTTCTCTCCATTATCAACTCAATGATATCACCGACATGCTTTTTGTAGAAGGCAATCCCGCAGGGGTGAAGTATGCCCTGGAGTTACGAGGTATTTGCGAAAGTCACCTTCGGCTTCCCTTGGTAGGTATCAGTGATGCTCTCCGGCAAAAAATGAGAACAGCCATAGGGGAGTTGTAATAGTGCTCATCTAATCCCCACCTCAAAGGGGAAATAAAACGGAGGTCAACTGACCTCCGTTTTATTTTTTCAAATAGAAAGCATAAAGTTTATCTGTATTCTGAATTTTGATTTGGCAACAAGAGCAAAAAGTAAAGATTATGTTAACCAATGTAGCCTCCTATCTCTGAGTCGCTCTGTCTTGATGAATTTGGGTAAGAGATATTTGAGATTTTTTAGTAAGCACTTGTCTTTTTCATTCTTTTGTATTTTCTTTCGTTATACATTATGCTACGATGGGAATTAAAAACTTTTCAGCAGTTAAGCTCCTTCGAGTTGTATGAAGTAATGCGCTTGCGGGGAGAAATCTTTGTAGTAGAACAGAACTGTCCTTTTGTAGATGCAGACGGAAGAGATATTCCCTCGCATCACCTTTGCGGCTACCGGCAAAATGAATTGGTAGCTTATGCCCGCATAGTACCACCCGAAGTATGTTACTCAGAGCCTTCTATCGGTCGTGTGCTCACTGCTGCAAAGTACCGAAAACTCGGATATGGCAAACAACTGATGCAACAGGCCATAAATGTAACGGAAAGCCTTCATGGCAATATTCCCATCCGCATAGGTGCTCAGTACTATCTGAAACGATTTTATGAAGAGTTCGGGTTTCAAGATGTCAATGATTATTACGTAGAAGATGGTATTGCTCATCTCGTGATGCTGAGGCCGGCCTTCATCCCGAAAGAATAGGATGCGCGGCTAAAGTTATCCTTGAATCGGTGTAATTAAAATGCCCGGAAAGAATAATCACTTTGCATAGCTAAGTGAGTTGAACTTAATCCACAGCTTATTTTAAATTCACCGCAAAAGCCAAATTATGATCACCCCATTACGATTTAACTCGCTTATCCGCAAAACTAAAAGTTTGGTAGAGGAAAGAAACACGCTCCTGTCTTTGAAAGAGACATTGATACGAGAAAATGAGGAATTAAGACGATTGGCAGCAGAGCGCATGAAGTTAGCAGAGGAATTAAACAATAAGATTAAAATAATTAAGTTAGCGCAGAATATTGGTTCAGATAGCTTAGAAAATGAAGAGCTGACTGAACTGAAGAGAAAGATTAACGAATACGTCAAGGAAATAGATTATTGTATAGCGATGCTGAATGAATGAGCATGAGCGAGAAGAATGAAACGGTCAACATGAATGTGATGATTGCGGAGAGAAGTTATCCGCTGAAAGTGTTGAAAGCAGATGAGGAAAGAATGCACGGAGCAGTTAAGCTGGTAAACGACAGAATAAAAGAATACCAGCAGCAGTATGAAGGGAAAGACAAGCAAGATTACATGGCCATGTGCCTGCTTAATTTTGCGGTAGAGCAGATGAGTGCACAGACTGCCAATAATGAAAATGACCGTTTACTGGAAGAAAAAATACAACAACTGGAAGAATTACTTTCCGGTTCGTCTGAATAAATCTTCTTTTCTTTTTTATCTCTCCTGATAGTATTCTTGGGTTTGTTTTTTATTAATCAATTATAAATACACCATCATGGATAGTAATACCATCATTATCATCATTGCGGCAGTTATTGCTGTTGTGGCGGCAATTGTCGGTTTATTGGTGGGCAGGTCTATCACCCAGAAATCAAACCTGGAGATAGAAGCTAAAGCACAAGAAGAAGTTAACAAAAAACTTACTGAAGCTAAATCTGCCTCTGACAAACTGATAGCCGATGCCAAGCGGAATGCCGAAAATGCTAAAAAAGATAAGATGCTGGAGGCAAAGGAACATTTCCTACAGTTGAAATCGAAACACGAAAGCGAAGTAGCCGAACGCAATAAAAAAGTTAGCGATCGGGAAACGCAATTAAAACAATTACAGACAGAGGTTTCGCACAGAAATGGCGAAATCTCAAAAAGAGAAAAGGAGATAGAGAGCCTCCGCGATAATCTTAACAAGCAGTTGGAATTGGTTAACACCAAGAAAGAACATTTAGAAAGGAGCCATGAAATCTTTGTAAATAAACTGGAACAAATAAGCAGCCTTAGTAAAGAAGATGCAAAAAAGGAACTGGTGGAAAACATGAAGAAAGAAGCGGAAACAGAGGCAATGGCCTACGCTAAAAATGCGATAGACGAAGCAAAAGCCAGAGCCAATAAAGAGGCTAAGAAAATTGTAATACAAACTATTCAGCGAACCGCAGCAGAGAACGCTATTGAAAACACGGTATCCGTTTTTAATCTGGATAGCGATGAACAGAAAGGACAAATTATTGGCCGCGAGGGGCGAAACATACGCGCATTGGAAGCGGCAACCGGTTGCGAATTTGTAGTAGATGACACTCCGGAGGCTATTATCATTTCCGGTTATGATCCTATCCGCAGAGAGATTGCCCGACTTTCGCTACAGCGCTTGGTGGCAGATGGCCGTATTCACCCTGCTCGAATTGAAGAAATAGTTGGAAAAACTAAAAAACAATTGGAAGATCATATTCTCGAAATAGGAGAGAGAACGGTGATTGATATGGGTATTCAGGGAATGCATCAGGAATTAGTACGCTTCGTAGGTAGGATGCGGTTCCGTTCTTCCTACGGCCAAAATCTGTTGCAACACTCCCGCGAGGTGGCTAATCTTTGTGCCACCATGTCAGCAGAATTAGGACTAAATCCCAAATTAGCAAAACGTGCCGGATTATTGCACGACATCGGTAAGGTTCCAGATGAAGAAAGTGAATTGTCACATGCTTTACTGGGAGCCAAGTTATGCGAGAAATATGGCGAACACCCTGCCGTAATAAATGCAGTTGGTGCCCACCATGATGAGATGGAAATGAAGTACGTAATATCTCCCATCATTCAGGCTTGCGATGCCATATCGGGTGCGCGGCCGGGTGCGCGCAGAGAAATAATGGAAGGATACTTACAGCGTATCAAAGATTTGGAAATATTAGCGCAATCATTTGACGGGGTAGAAAAGGCTTACGCCATTCAAGCAGGGCGCGAACTGCGCGTTATAGTGGAGGCCGACAAAGTAGATGATAAGAAAAGCGAAGAACTTTCTTTCATTATTTCTCAGAAAATAGAAAAGGAAATGACCTATCCCGGTCAAGTAAAAGTAACCGTCATCCGTGAGAAACGGAGTGTGAGTGTTGCCAGATAGAGTATAAGTGTATATCATTTTGTCCAGTCAAACAATTCAGGTGAATTCAATGAATTTCCTATGGAATTGCTTTGTTACATTCGCCTAACTAAAATTGATACAGTTATGAAGAAGTTTTTTTCACT
>CAZQYO010000092.1:9502-9819 GCA_964597415.1 uncultured Chitinophaga sp. | reverse complement strand
AAAGGAGAAGTTGTGAAAGGACTCACTCCCGAAACAATTAACTCCAGAGGGAGAATGATAGTAGATGAATATTGCCAAGTAAAGGGGTACGAAAATATTTATGCCATCGGAGATGTAGCCGTAATGAACACTGAAAAATACCCTAACGGTCACCCACAAATAGCTCCGGTCGCCATTCAGCAAGCACATTTGGTAGGCAAAAATATAGCCGGTAGCTTACAACAAAAGGAGCCTATAAAGTTTGATTATTTTGACAAAGGCACTATGGCCACTGTGGGAAGAAACAGGGCGGTGGTAGAGATTAATAAATTCCATTT
>CAZQYO010000092.1:7256-9492 GCA_964597415.1 uncultured Chitinophaga sp. | reverse complement strand
TTTGGAGGTGTGATGGGCTGGCTGACATGGATGGTGCTTCACCTGATGCTTTTGGTAGGTTTTCGCAACCGCTTAGTGGTGTTTATCAACTGGATGTGGAATTACCTGAGTTACGACAGAAACATCCGTTTAATCATTCGACCCTTTGAGAGAAATCAAGAATCTTCTTGAGTAGCCATTGCGTAGATCATTCGCAGAACACGCGCCAGACCGCTTATAACTATATAAAAAATAGTAACCGATATCAATATCATTCGATATTCCCACAAGGTCCAAATGCTGATTCCCGATAAGTACCGTGCCGAGAGCAGCAGCACCGCCACCAACAAAATATACAAGTAATAAGAAGGAACTGTGTAGCGAAAGAAACTTTCGTAGGTAATAGAAACAATAGTATTTATCAAACAGAAAAAAGTAATGGCCAGAAAGGCTACGAAATACTCAGCATCTGAAGAGATATGAAGAAAGTGAGCAATGATCATTCCCAGCCAGCCTATAGCTAATGCAACCACCACCTGCACCCAAGGGGTCACCCGCTTTTTCACAATGGTAAAGTTCATCTCTTCCAAAGCACTAATTTGCACAATATTAAACAGTTCGCGGCTCAGGGTTTCTGATTTCCATCATAAAAAAAACTGCCGGTAGAAATATTCCACCGGCAGTAAAAAAATTTTCTCTATTAATTATTAGAAGCTGCGAATGATTTCATCTGCAAATTCACTACACTTAATTTCGGTAGCGTCTTCCATTTGTCGGGCAAAATCGTAAGTCACTTTTTTATTTAAAATAGCGGTTTCCAATCCGTTGTGAATCAATTTTGCCGCTCTATCCCAACCGAGATATTCCAACATCATGGCTCCCGACAAAATAACCGACCCGGGGTTTACTTTATCTAAGTCTGCATACTTGGGAGCCGTGCCGTGTGTCGCTTCAAAGATAGCGTGACCGGTTACATAATTGATATTAGCTCCGGGTGCAATTCCAATTCCGCCTACCTGTGCGGCCAACGCATCGCTCAGGTAATCGCCATTCAGATTAAGTGTGGCTATCACATCAAAATCTTCGGGGCGGGTAAGCACCTGCTGCAAGGTGATGTCTGCTATCGCATCTTTAATAATTACTTTACCGGCTGCCGCTGCGGCTTTCATCTCTTGATTCGCTGCCTCTTCGCCTTTTTCTTTCTTGGTAATTTCCCATTGTTTCCAAGTGTAGGTGCTGCCTCCAAATTCCGACTCGGCTAACTGATAACCCCAATCGCGAAAAGCCCCTTCGGTAAACTTCATGATGTTACCCTTATGAACTAATGTAACAGACTTACTCTTGTTGTTGATAGCATATTCAATAGCCGAACGAATCAGACGTTGTGATCCAATTCTCGATACCGGCTTAATGCCGACTCCAACGCACACTTCCGGATCCAAGCCTTTCAAACGGGCGGCCTTCAGAAATTCCTTTCCTTTTTTCTTATCACTGAAACGAATCTTGCCGTAATCTTTTTCAAACTTGCGTTTGATGAATTTGAGTATTTCGAGCGAATCGGAACTTCCAGCGGAGTATTCTATTCCGGCATAAATATCTTCTGTGTTTTCACGAAAAATCACCATCTCTACCGCCTCGGGGCGTTTCACCGGAGAAGGAGTCCCTTTATAATAGCGCACCGGACGCAGACAGACATATAAATCTAAAATTTGTCGCAACGCTACATTCAGGGAGCGAATACCTCCGCCTATTGGAGTAGTAAGCGGCCCCTTTATTCCTACTAAATATTCTCTGAACGCATCCAAAGTTTCATCCGGCAGCCAACTTCCTGTTTGTTTGAAACTCTTCTCGCCTGCCAGCACTTCCTTCCATTCTATTTTCTTTTTCCCCTTGTATGCCTTTTCTACGGCTGCATCCAATACGCGCACCGAAGCACGCCAAATATCCGGTCCTGTTCCATCCCCTTCAATATAAGGAATAATAGGACTGTCCGGCACTTTCAACTTTCCACGGCTGACGGTAATTTTTTCTCCCATGATATTAGTTTTTTTGTTTTAAGCCCGGCAAACCTAAAGGATTTATTGTGATTTAAAAATGATAAAGGAACAAGCCGGGTACACAGAGAATTAGCACTGTCAGAAGTAAAATAGTAAATCCTAACTGTAGCGCAAACTTTAAAAGCTGAGGGATTTTCTACCTTTATTGGCAACAAGAAAATGTATTCGCCCTATGAAAAAAGAAAGAAAAGAAAGTAAGA
>CAZQYO010000092.1:0-7246 GCA_964597415.1 uncultured Chitinophaga sp. | reverse complement strand
AGCGCAAATTTCTTTTCCTGTAATAAAATAGATTCGAATTTACCTCCCGATACTACTACCGATTTAAAGTATTTCTACGAGCGAAAAGAGAACGGATGCCTCCAAGTATTTTCATACGATGGTGAACAGGAAACAAATTTAGTGAACGATACTACGCACGACTATTGGTGGGTAAAGGTAAGTCCCGATAAGACTAAGTTTTTATGTTATCGCTCGCCCAAAAATGCAGGTGTCAACTCATACACTACCGCAGAATTGATGACCTTTAATATAGATGGCAGTAACGGTCAACTTATACTTCCTCTCCACTCCTACGGTTGGGAAATTCAGGCTCATGCTAAATGGTCACCCGATGGCACTAAAATTCTTACCATTGCCAAATGCCCCGATCCGGAAATAAACGACATGGTTTCCCGAGGGCGAATCGTAGTGTTCAATGCAGATGGGAGTCATCCGGTGATAGTGTCAAAATTTACACATGAAGTGGCCGATCCGGCCTGGTCACCCGATGGGAAAAAGATGACTTACGTAGGGCCTTCCGATTTAAACGATCCCGGCAACACCGAAAAAGCCGAGATTTTTCAAGCCTCCCTAAACGATAGCTCCATGCAATTAGAAAATCCTGTGCGGCTTACCTTCGACAATTTATACTGTTACGACCCCGCATGGTCGCCCGATGGAAAATGGATTGCATACAGCAAAGGAGCCTTCATCAATCTGTTCGTGCATATTAACCACGACATCTACAAGTGCAGCCCAGATGGACTGAACGATATAGTGGTCTTGCAAGATGGCAAAGTAAACGGAGTGCCCAACTGGACTCCCGATGGAAAAAGACTTCTCTTTCACGTGTTGGGCTTCACCGATCCGCCCCCATTTAGCTTGTATAGCTGTAGTGCAGATGGCGGTGATAAAAGAGTAATACTTTCCGATAATGGCATCGAGCGGTCAGATGTGACGGGGATAAAAAAGTAATGCGCAAATACCTTCGCAAACCGTACAAGCTACGACCCGCCTATTTCCACTTACACAACCTAGCACAAACCGAAATGAATTAAAAATACTTGGCGCCTTACTGCGGCCATCTTCGGCACATCACTCTCCCACGGGCGTTCGTGCTGTAGCGCTATTTGAGGCCAAGACCTTCTCCCCAAGTTTCCATTCGATATTCGTTATTCGAAATCCGTCATTCATTATTCTACATCGGCTATGCAATTCAATTCGCCATCTGCAATTCTCTAAATGTTCTTAATGGTTCAATTCGCGATTCACTCCCCCTCCTCCCACCTCCTAATCTCCAAAAGTACCCTTAATGCCCATAATGGGTCAATATTCCGCAAACACAGCCGAAATAGTGGTGTTTAGATTTGAAATAGTGCCATTTAGATTCAAAATCAGCATCAAACCATCCTACTCCCCTCCCTTTCTTCTATATTCGGAGCCACATTTCACCCTCGCTAAAAAAGGGCAGAAAAGCGCATCATGGATAATTCGGAAAAGTTTATTAATCGCGAAATAAGCTGGCTTGCGTTTAACGAACGGGTGCTTCAGGAAGCATCTGATTCTAATGTGCCGGTATTGGATCGTCTTCGCTTTCTTGGAATTTTTTCTAATAATCAGGATGAATTTTTCAAAGTTCGAATTGCTACTTTAAGAAGACTGCTCACTTTGGGCAAACGCGCCAAAGCAAGCATACACTACAAGCCCAAGAAAATATTAGCCGAAGTGCAGAGGACTGTGATTCGACAAGGGAAATGGTTTGAGGAAATTTACAATGATATCCATCAACAACTTCAGCAGAACAACATTTACATCATTAACGAAAAACAATTGACTGCCGAGCAAGGTCAGTTTGTCAAGAATTATTTTATTGAAAATGTAAGGCCTTCATTAGTGCCTATTATGCTGAATCAGGTAAAACTTTTTCCTGCCTTGCAAGGGAAAGCAATTTACTTAGCCATTCGGCTGTCGGTGCGAAACAAACCCGCGCTAAAACAATTTGCTTTAGTGGAGATTCCGTCAGATGTGCAGGATCGTTTTGTGATTCTCCCTTCTTCAAATAAAAAGCAGTACATCATTCTGCTCGATGATTTAATTCGGTATAACCTCCCGGAAATATTCTCGGCATTTCCGTTTAATAATTTCGAAGCCTATACCATTAAAATTACCCGCGATGCAGAGTTGGATATTGACAACGATATTTCCCAAAGTTTCTTAGATAAAATTTCGAAAAGTGTAAAGGCACGACAAAAAGGAGCTCCCGTACGTTTAGTTCATGACAGCAAAATCGCTAAAGACCTGCTGGAGTTTATTAAGACAAAAATGAAGTTGAAGGAGATGGATAATATACAGCCCGGGGGGCGCTATCATAACTTCCGCGACTTTATGAAATTTCCAAACATCGGCTCCAAAAGTCTTGCCTATCCTAAGTTAAAGCCGCTTCTGCACAAAGCACTTGCCGCCAACCAGAGTTTCTTTAAAGTGCTGAAGAAGCAGGATATTATGCTGCATTATCCCTATCAAAGTTTCTCTCACTTTATTGACCTTTTGCGCGAGGCCGCTATTGACCCGACCGTAAAGTCCATTAAAATCACTTTGTATCGCGTGGCTGATAAATCAATGGTGATTAATGCGCTGGTGAATGCGGCAAAAAATGGCAAGCAAGTAACCGCTGTGGTAGAATTGCAAGCCCGCTTCGATGAGGAAGCAAATATAAAATGGGCGCAACAATTACAGGAGGAGGGAATACAAGTAATTTACGGAGTGCAGGGCTTAAAAGTACATTCAAAACTATGCCTGATAACTCGAAGTGAAGAAGGAAAGAACATTTTGTATGGCAACATTACAACCGGCAATTACAACGAAAACACAGCACAGGTATATGCTGATGATTCTCTGTTTACATCTAATCCTAAAATCACAAAAGAAATAGAGCATGTGTTTGACTTTTTTGAAAAAAATTACAAAGTACATCACTACAAGCATCTGATTCTTTCCCCTCTATCTACACGCAGAAGATTGATCCGGTTAATAGAAAACGAAATCAAAAATGCAGTGCTTGGGAAAAGAGCTGAAATTTTCATAAAGATGAACAGCCTCGTTGATGAAGAAATGATTTCCTGTTTGTATAGAGCCAGTAATGCGGGAGTAAAAATCAGAGGGATTATCCGGGGGATTTGTGCCTTAGTACCTGGCAGAAAAGGAATGAGTGAAAACATAGAAATAATCAGTATCGTAGATAAATTTCTGGAGCACTCCCGCGTATTTATTTTTCATAATGAGGGTGAAGAGCTTTTTTATATTTCGTCAGCCGACTGGATGATTCGAAACTTAGATTACCGGATAGAGACTACCTGCCCCATCTACGATAGCCAGATTCAGCAAGAGCTTCGCAATATGCTCGAGATACAATGGACTGACAATGTGAAAGCGCGTATCATTGATGAAAATCTCAAGAACGAACACCGCAGCACTTCCACCCGTCATAAAGTGCGATCGCAGGAGGTCATTTATGATTATCTCAAATCGCTCGGCAATATTTCCGTATCAACATTGGTACAGTTGAAAACTCGGTTACCGGGTTCTGAAAGTTGAAATTACATTTCGGAAAATTCGAGCGCACTTGGATATTAAACGATTTGCTGCTATTGACATTGGGTCTAACTCCGTAAGACTTCTTATTGCCAATGTGCTCATAAACGGAGAAGGCCCCCTGTTTAAAAAGAGTGCTCTCATCCGCGTACCGGTTCGTTTAGGAGTCAATGCTTTTACGAATCATAAAATTCCTGAACTGTCCGTCAATCATTTAGTGGAGGCTATGATGGCTTTCAAATATTTAATGAAGGCGAATGATGTATTGCATTACAAAGGTTGCGCAACCTCCGCCATGCGCGAGGCGATAAACGGACAGCAAATAGTCAAAAAAATCAAAGAAAGATCCGGAGTAGATATTGAGATTATCAGCGGCAACACAGAAGCCCATCTCATCTTTAACAGTCAGAACGCATCTTTGGGCAAGCTGCTTACCAACAGTTTGTTTGTTGACGTGGGCGGTGGCAGTACGGAAATTACCATCTTTTCTAAAGGCAAACCTGTAGCAGCAAAATCTTTCAGTTTGGGCACTATCCGCATATTGCAGGATGGCGCACCAAAGGAAGAATGGAAAAAGTTGAAGGACTGGTTGAAATTAAAAACAGGCAAGCTGAAAAATTTCACGCTCATTGCTTCGGGAGGAAACATTAACCGGATCTCCAAACTAGTAAATCTGAAACCGGGCAAGCCGCTTCCCTATGAGACTTTAGAGGATATGATAGACGAATTGAAACGCTACAGTTATGAAGATCGCATGAAGATATTTGACCTGAATCCCGATCGGGCCGATGTGATAGTTCCTGCCGGTGAAATATTTCTCACCATTATGAAATGGATGAATGCCGATAAAATGTATATCCCAAAAATAGGTTTGAGCGATGGAATTGTGCGCGAGGTATTCAAAGAATATCTGAACGGAAAGAAAAGTATATTGGTATAAATCTTACGGTCTGGCGTAAATCAAGTGTTTGTCTGCAAAAAAATTTCCCTCAAAATAATTACTGATTGGTATTTTCTGCACATCGCGCAATAGTACCTGCTTTATCTCCTCCTCTGTATTTCCTCCTTTCAGGCAAATCAGTCCATTGGGCATTTGGTTCAAATTTTTCACCAAATATTTTTTCTTGGTCCAGTTGATTAAATCCCCCAACGGAGCAACTGCACGCGACACCACAAAATCGTATTGGAAATCCATTTCTTCCGCTCGCGAATGAAAAGTAAACACATTAGTAAGGCCGGTAGCCTCCTTTACCGCTTCTACTACCTTCAATTTCTTTGCTATGGAATCTACTAAATGAAATCGTGCTTCGGGAAACATAATAGCTAAAGGCACTCCGGGAAAACCGCCTCCCGATCCCAAGTCCATGATCTTAGTGCCATTTCGAAATGAAATAAATTTAGCAATGCTCAGGGAGTGAAGAATATGGCGCTCATAAAGATTATTTATATCCTTCCTAGAAATGACGTTTACTTTTTCATTCCATTCAGTATATACTCGGCCAAGGGTAGAAAATTGTTGAATCTGACGGGGAGAAATTTGGGGGAAATATTTCAGAAGTAATTCCATTGGGTGTTTCTCTGTTTCAGTATTTCTCTTTCGTTTCTTTCAGGAGGTGATAAAGCATCTCTTTTGCACGGAAGAGTTGTGCTTTCACGGTTCCCAATGGAATATCGAGCTTTGCGGCAATCTCTTCATACGAAAGTTCGTCTAAGTAACGAAGTTCAATCAGTGTGCGATACTTAGGCGATAATTGTTCAATGGCAGATCTAATCTTTTCAGCTCGTTGATCTTTCATTAGCGATTCTTCGGGGTCAGGATTATAATCCTTTACAGCAATGGGCTGCACGTCTCCCTCGTCAGAGGTAGTATTCGTTTGCTCCAGCGATGTGGTTTGCAGTTTCTTTTTGCGGATATGGCCAATACAATTATTCGGAGCAAGCTTAAACAGCCAGGTACGGAATGCAAAACCAGCCGAAGAATTAGTGATGCTATTAAACGCCTTTCCAAAAGCCTCCATCGTCAAATCCTCAGCATCGTCACGGTTATGCACCATCTTAAGTACCATGAAAAAAATAGAATCATGATAACGACTCATCAGTTTGCTGAATGCACTCTGGTCGCCCTTTTTAGCACTTTCCACCAGATCAAAATCTTCCTGGGCACGAGATGAAAATTTAGAATTTAAGTCCAACTGTTTTTCGGTTTAAGCAATAATAAGAAAAATACAATCAGCAGATACCCTGTATATGCCACATCTAATATGGGGGCCAAAAAAATTAAATCGGGTGCCCCTAACTTTTTATATACTCCAAAAACGGAGATAAATTTTAAAATCAGGCTCGCCAGAAAAACAAGCAGCACATATTTTAACATTGAAAGTCCACCAAGTAAAATTACGAAAGTGGAATAGAACAGAAAACTGCTGAGCGCAAATAGAAACAAAATAATACGATGATGCCATTTATAACGAAAACCGGAGCGCAGATGCCTTCGTTTAGAATTTAACCATTCCCTGAAAGTAGAAGCCGCAGGGGTAAACATAAAGGTATCTTTGTCCATACATATTTCAGTACTTCCCGCGATAGCCATCGCATTTACCAATAAATCATCGTCACCGGTAGGCAGTTCGCAGTGAGTTTCAAAACCTTCAAACTCAGTAAACACGCTTTTCTTATAAGAAAGGTTTCTTCCCACTCCCATATACGGCATACCTGCTTTGGCAAAACCGAAATACTGAAGAGCTGTCATCAGGTTTTCATATCGAATGAGCTTATTGAGGAATCCGTTCCTCTTTTCGAAAGGGGAATAACCCAATACTATTCGAGTTTTGTTCAGGTAAGTACCTACGAGTTTGGCGAGCCAATGAGTAGAAGCCGGGCGGCAATCTGCATCGGTGACTACAATTGTTTCATATTGTGCCAATGCTATGCCCTTCATCAGTGCCTGCTTTTTTCCCGCATAAGAACTCACCTCCTCGGGTGGGATATTAATGATGCGCACATTAATGTTTCGCTTATAAAAATCAACCATCACATCTATGGTATTATCCGTACTCCGATCATTTACCAGTATCACTTCAAATATTGGGTATTGTTGTATCAGTACCACTTTCAAATATTTTATCAGATTTTCTGCTTCATTGTGAGCACAAATTACCACTGAAACCGGAGGGAGAACGTCTGACAGGCTATTTGTTTCTCTGATAAAATTGAGCCGGGCAAATACCAAGACGTAATACAATCCCTGTAATGCAGCACTAGCTATAAATATCCAAAATACAATTTCCATTCGGCTGCAAGAGTAAAAAATAGCGCGTAGTTGCCCCCTTCTTTTATCTGAAAGTTATCCTCATATAATCGTCAGTCGTCAATGGTCATTTATGATATATTCGCGCAGTTATGAAGTTTAGCTTAACCGCCACAGATAAAGAAAGCAAAGCGCGTGCAGGCGTAATAATTACCGACCATGGTCAAATTGAAACGCCCATGTTTATGCCGGTGGGTACTCTCGGTGCGGTGAAAGCGGTGCACATGCACGAACTACGCGACCTAATTAAAGCGCAGATTATTCTCTCCAATACCTATCATCTTTATCTGCGTCCCGGAACAGATGTACTGGAAAAAGCCGGAGGTATTCACCGATTCAACGGATGGC
>CAZQYO010000091.1:0-9844 GCA_964597415.1 uncultured Chitinophaga sp. | reverse complement strand
ACCTGGCGTGCCTTCAGTACTCGCTCTCTTATTGCTTCACTGTTATCTGTTCTTCGTTTGCCCGATAATTCATTGAAAGAAACAGGGGTTACTTCTACATGCAAATCAATTCGATCCATCAGTGGTCCCGAAACTTTATTCAGATATTTCTGCACTACTCCCGGAGCGCATACACATTCTTTAGTAGGATGATTAAAATATCCGCAAGGGCAGGGATTCATACTGGCCACCAGCATAAACGAGGCGGGGTAAGTTACCGAAAGTTTAGAGCGGGAAATAGTCACCCTTCTCTCTTCCATGGGCTGGCGCATGACTTCCAGCACCGCCCGTTTGAACTCAGGCAATTCATCCAGAAATAATACTCCGTTATGCGCCAATGAAATTTCACCCGGTTGCGGATTGCTTCCTCCACCTACTAAAGCGACATCGCTGATAGTGTGATGTGGTGCACGAAAAGGTCGCTGATAAATTAATGAGGAGTTCTTCCCCAGCTTTCCCGCTACGGAATGGATTTTGGTCGTTTCTAATGCTTCCTGCAAAGTAAGCGGAGGCAATATGTTGGGCATCCTTTTAGCCAGCATAGTTTTACCGGCTCCGGGTGGTCCTATCAGAATCACATTATGCCCACCGGCTGCGGCTATTTCCAAAGCACGTTTTATATTTTCCTGCCCTTTTACATCGGAGAAATCATGTTCTGCCTTTAAAAAATTTTCAGAGAACTCAACGCGGGTATCTATAACGGTTGGCTCAATTTTTTTCTTTCCTTTCAGAAACTCTACTAACTCGGTCAGGGTTCCTACCCCTATCACTTCTAACTGATTTACTATTGCCGCCTCGCGGGCATTCTGCCTTGGAAGTATGAGACCTTTAAATTTTTCTTTCCGTGCCTGTATAGCAATAGGTAAAGCCCCTCTGATAGGAAGAATAGTGCCGTCTAATGAAAGTTCACCCATGATAATATACTGATCCAGCAGATTCGTTTCTATTTGCTGCGAGGCCGTAAGCACTCCTATTGCCATGGTTAAATCGTAGGCGGTTCCCTCCTTGCGAATGTCTGCCGGGGAAAGATTTATAACGATTTTTTGGCGAGGCCATTCGTAGCCATTATGGCGAATAGCTGTTTCCATGCGATGCCACGATTCCTTTACAGCATTATCGGGCAAGCCTACCATAAAAAAATGTTGACCACCCATCACGCTCACTTCTACCGTAATAGTAGCGGCATCTACTCCATAAACCGCGCTTCCAAAAGTTTTTACCAGCATTTGTATCTCTGCAAATTACTAAAATAGAAAATAGGTATTCATTTGCACCGTATCAATTTGTTGCGATGGCGGAGACCGCTTTCCAAACCACTTCATCGGGTACAGGAGCGGTCAATACCAAAAGCTCTTTTTTTACGGGATGAAGAAACTCAATTTGTCGCGCATGCAAGTGAATGCTTCCATCCGGGTTTGTTCGTTTGGCTCCGTATTTCACGTCTCCTTTGATAGGACAGCCCATTTTTGAAAGTTGCACCCGAATCTGATGATGGCGACCGGTGAGAGGGGTCACTTCCAGCAGATGATACCGATCGCTGCTGCTGATCCATTTATAAGTAAGTTCGCAGTGCTGACTGCCGGGCACTTCCTTATCCCACAATCTAGAAACATTTCGCTTTTCATCCTTTTTCAACCAGTGCTTTAAGTGCCCTTCTTTAGCGGGCGGTGTGTTTTGCACCACAGCCCAATATGTCTTTTTAATCTCGCGATTTTTAAATAACTCATTCATGCGAGCCAGTGCTTTTGATGTACGGGTCATTACCACAATACCGCTCACCGGACGGTCAATGCGATGGCATACTCCCAAATACACTTCGCCCGGCTTATGATACTTTTCTTTGAGGTATTCTTTAACTGTATCCTCTAAAGCTGCGTCCCCGCCTTTATCGGGTTGCACCAACACACCTGCCGGCTTATTGACTACCAAAAGATGGTTGTCCTCAAAAATAATATCCGGCAGATTTTTTGGCATAGAAACAGAATGAAACAGCAAAAGCCAAAAATAAATTTTCTGCTATGGAAACCTTGAATAAACTGAGCGAAAGGGCAAATTGGATAGCCAAGGTGATTAATTAAAATCCAGCTCCATGTGCATGCCGTTTGTATGCAACACCTTTTGGGCTTTCTCTACTTCCTCGTCACTTCCCTGAGCAAACACTAAAAACTTACCTTCGTTTAAGTGCTTTTCGTATTTCTGAGCTACCGCTTCATCAATACCTATCCCAGTAAGAATAGCGACTAAGCCCCCTCCTATAATTCCCATATCAAATCCGGCAAAAGCCCCCACTAAAGCCCCGGCACCGAATATAAAACCAAGTCCCGGTATGGCAAACACACCGACACCACTCAAAATGCCAACAGCAATCCCTCCGAGCAATCCCAAACTGACTTCGGCTTTCTCGGCCTTATGATTCGCCTTCACACGAATGTGGTTATTAATGATATCTGCTTTGCTGAGTAATGATAATTTCTTGGCAGGATAGCCTGCCTTTTTCAAATCGTTAATTGCCTGTACGGCTTTTTCGTGTGATTCGTAAACGCCAACAACTGATTTCATAACTATATAGATTTAAAGGTGAAGAAATAAATACATCCTATAAGGTTTCAAGTTACGGCTTTATCGTACAAATCAGGTGCTATGATTCCATTCTATCACAGGTTTTAACAGGATTATTTCTTACATTTTAAAGCACTGCTACCTTTTGATTACGCCTTTTTTCTCCCTTAACCCTTCGCTTTTAGATATAGAACTTCTTTCCCCTTTCCTATTTTCACCACGTGGGTTCACAAATAACATACGCAGACGTGATATTGCCGCTGGCATTGCCGCAAGCCTATACTTATGCCGTGCCGGTAGAATTAGTGCCTTTTGTAAAAATCGGACAACGTCTCATTGTGCAGTTTGGAAAGAACCGCTACTACAGTGCCATCCTCAAAAGAATACATCATCAAAAACCTCCGGTAGATGTCAAAGGAATTGAAGGTTTGGCTGAAGAGGATGCGATTGTTACAGAAACACAGTTACAGTTTTGGCAGTGGATGAGTGAATATTATATGTGCACCGAAGGGGAAGTGATGAATGCAGCCTTACCGGCAGGGTTAAAAATTTCGAGTGAAACAAAAATTCGTTTTAATGAGAGCTACGAAGGGGAATATGATTCCTTAACGGAAGAAGAGTTTGCGGTAGTGCAAGCGTTACGCGCACAGACTGAACTGAAAGTACCGCAAGTGCAGGACTTGCTCAAAAAACGAAATGTATATCCGGTACTCAAAACTCTTTTCAACTTGGGGATTGCAATTTCATCAGAGGAATTGGTGGAGAGGTATAAGCCACGCACTGAAGCCTACATCAAACTGAATGATAAATATAGAGGCGAAGAGGAATTAGAAAAGCTGTATGAGGAACTGACCCGCGCTCCCAAGCAAGTAGAGTTGTTGTTAGCCTTTACACAATTACATCATCAAACAAAATTTATTCGGAAGAAGGAGTTGCTCGAACTCTCAAAAAGTTCAGCGGCCGTACTTTCTGCTTTGGTAAAACGCGGAGTATTTCATGAATTTAAAATGGAGGTATCGCGCCTTGGTAACCTACAGACCGAAGAGATAGCCGATACGGCTTTAAGCGGAGAGCAACACGAAGCATTGCACTCGCTCAATACTCAGCTCGAAACTCATCACACGGTTTTATTATACGGAGTTACCGGCAGCGGTAAAACCAATGTGTACATTGAAAAGATAAAACAGGTGATAGCCGAAGGGAAACAGGTGCTGTACTTGTTGCCGGAAATTGCGCTCACCGCACAAATCATCAATCGCTTGCGCAAAGTATTTGGCAAAGATGTGGGCATTTATCACTCTAAATTCAACCATAGCGAACGAGTAGAAATATGGAACAAAGTGCTGCGCCACGAATACAAAATTGTGATTGGTGCCCGCTCTGCACTTTTCCTGCCTTTTGCTCAATTAGGGTTAGTGATAGTAGATGAAGAACATGACAATTCTTTAAAACAGATAAGTCCTGCCCCACGGTATCAGGCGCGTGATGCGAGCATCATGTTGGCACAAATGTTCGGAGCAAAAGTAATTCTCGGCACCGCTACCCCTGCGGTAGAAACTCTCTACAACTGCGATCATGGTAAATACGGATTGGTGCGCTTAAATACTCGTTACGGCAATGTAGAAATGCCGGAGTTAGTAGTGGCTAATGTGAAAGAGGAAACTAAATGGAAGCGAATGCACGGTAGTTTTACTCCCTTGCTGACCGAAGAAATAATTAAAGCACTAAAGAATAAAGAACAAGTGATTCTTTTTCTAAACCGCAGAGGCTTTGCTAATTATCAGGTTTGTAAAACTTGTGCTTATGTGTACAAATGCAAGAACTGTGACGTAAGCCTTACGTTTCATAAATACCGCCACGAATTAGTTTGCCACTACTGCGGTTATTATGAAAAGGTAACCACCAAGTGCAAGAGTTGTGGTGCTATTGATTTAGCTATTATAGGCATGGGTACCGAGAAAGTTGAAGATGAAATAGCTGAATTTTTCCCAACGGCAAGAGTGAGCCGCTTAGACTACGATGCCATTAAAACCAAGCACGGTCATGCAGAGGTGATTGCAAAATTTGAAAATCGTGAAACCGATATTTTAGTAGGCACGCAAATGGTCACAAAGGGACTGGACTTTGACCATGTGAGTCTCGTTGGTATTATCAATGCCGACCAGTTGATTCACCACCCGGGCTATCGCTCCAACGAAAGAGCCTTTCAACTTATCATGCAAGTAGCCGGAAGAGCCGGAAGAAAAAACAAAAAAGGAACTGTCATCATCCAGACCTCCGACCCACTTCATCCAATTATTCAAAATGCTTTGCACTACGATTATAAAAGCATGTATGAACGGGAGTTGATTCAGCGCAGACAGTTTCATTATCCTCCCTTTTCGCGAATGATGGAAATAAAACTGCAACACAAAAAAATACAAGTCGTGGAACAGGCGGCTCTTTATTTAGCTAATGAAACCCGCAAATTGGGGCAAGGTTTGGTCTTAGGTCCAGCTATTCCTTTCATATCGAAAATAAATAACCAATACCTGCGCGAAATACTCATAAAGAGCAGTAAGCAAAGTAAAGACCTCAGCGGTATGAAACAGGTGCTGCAACAGGTTCTGGATAAAATGAAAAGCCTGCCGGAACTGAAATCGGTAACAGTGAGTGTTAATGTAGATCCCTGAAATTAAAAGAGCCACCCCGTAGTGGAATGGCTCTGTGTAAGTCAAAAATGGTTGCTTAGTGATTTCCCAAATAAGTAGCAACTCCTTTGTGGTCGGCTTTCATTCCATCCTTTCCTGCACTCCAGTTTGCCGGACAAACCTCTCCTTTCTCTTCCGTAAACATAAGCGCATCCAGTATGCGTAATGCTTCCTCCACATTTCTTCCGAGAGGCAGATTGTTTACTAATTGATGTTGAACAATTCCCTGCTTATCAATCAAGAATAAACCTCGATAAGCAATCAGTTCAGCAGTGGCTTGCATCTGGTTGTTATCGTCAAAAAAATATTCCCCATTGAGCACATCGTAGTTGGCCGAAATGGTCTTGCTGGTATCGGCTACTATCGGATAAGTTATCCCCTTAATGCCACCTTTATTTTTGTCGAGTTGCAACCATCCCCAGTGGCTTTGCTCGGTATCGGTAGAGCAGGCTACGATCGCACAACCGCGACTTTCAAATTCTGCCAGCTTTTCCTGAAAAGCGTGCAATTCCGTAGGGCACACAAAAGTGAAGTCCTTCGGGTAAAAAAAGAGGATTACATATTTTTTCCCTATAAATTGGTCTAAGGAGAAGTCTTCTACTATTTCTTCTCCGTTAATCACCGCCTGCGCTTTGAACGAGGGGGCTTTTTTTCCTACTAATACTGCCATTTGATAATTGATTTTATGATTAGAAAAAATTTTCGAACGGCAAATATAGCCTCTAAATGTGAGCTTTCTCGATGAAATTTAAAGATGACTGTGTCAGTGTATAGAAAGTCGTGGTCTGTTACAAGTAGAGAGAGGAATATATTTTTATCGCTTTGTGCTAATACCAACTTGGTTGTAGCTATTCCTTCCTTAAATTAAATGGCAAAAAACTATATGTCAATTCCCGTTTTTTTTATCTTTGGTAGTGATGATGAAAAACAAACATTATCAGGGATATACCGAGCACCCTTTAAATGTAAGGCGCGTAAGCCGAAAAGCGATTAGAGTAGGCACACACTTAAATCCAAAATTTTTATGAAAAAGATGTTTTTACCCTTAGCCGCCATTGCATTAGTTACAATGGCTTCTTCTTGTGCAAAGTGCTATGTATGCACCGACAAAGACAGCACAGAGTTTACCAAGTACGAATACTGTAGCAAGGATTTCGACAAAGGTGATGTAAATGCGGCCATTAAGAGCGCTGAAGATGCCGGAGCTACTTGCCATGCCAAATCAAGAATTTTTTAAAAAAGCAAAGCTTAATGTTTGCCGAAGGCTGTCTGCATGGACAGCCTTTGGTATTTTAGGACAGAATGAAATGCAGATGAGCCACCTATCTAATCAGTCTCTCACCATCTTACCATTCACCACTTTGTCATCTACCTTTAATTGATAAGAGTAAATCCCGGCCGGTGCATTATTTGTGTGCCAAATAAACTGGTGCTGACCGGTGCCTTGACGAGTAGCTGTAAACTTTTTCACTATTTCCCCATTCATGTTTAGAATATCTAACTGCACATTGGCAGGAGTGGAAAGAGTATAACGGAGGGTAGTTTCCTGGTGGAAAGGATTTGGAAATATACTCACAACGTTGTCCTCAACAATATTATGAATGTCGCTTACCCCAAAGATAAAGGGACCGGTGGCCGTCACTGTACTAACCAGAGTAGTATCAATAGAATATGCTTTTACCTGCAGCCAACCTTGTGTTCCGATGGGTAAAATAGGCGACCAAGTGTAAGTAGTATCGGTCAAATGTGTGGCAATAGGGGTGAAAGTATTCTGACTATCGGTGCTCACAAATAAATCGTACCACACGGGTCGTCCATCATCCGGATTTTGCAACTGCCAACTTACCGGGGTACTACCATCCCATCCTGCATTGGCGGAGGGAGAAGTGATAACCACCTGCGGATTTTTGAAGGAATGTAGCAACTCTACATATCCCACTCCGGTAACAGCTTGTCCATCTATGGTTCCTTCAATTTGCATACTGCCTTCAAAGAAACGCATGGGCAGAGTAACTTCATTATTGATATGGGTAGCCGTAAGCATTAGGTCAGTGTTGCCATAAGTTAATCGCCATTTTTGATCATAACAAGTTTGGTTGCCCGAAGTGTAGGTGTACTTTAATCTTTCCAGTGTAAAATTACTGAAGGTAGTGTGGGTACTGTCGCTCAGATAAACCGTGCAAAAGCGGTAAGTAGAGGTGTCGGGTATTTGCGCTTGTGCATTAAAGATGTTCCAGAGGTTCAAGTCCATTCCATTTGAAAGTTGCAGACTCATCCAAGTGTATTGCTCTCCATTGTTGGGGTTAAATTGCCCCCATTGGCGATCAATCCACGAAATGCCATGTACCGATTCCGTCACTCCATTCATAGTAATGGTGCCGGTAGCTTCTAAGCCGGTTTGCGAATAATAATAGGTGTAACCGGTAATTCCTTCATATAAAAAGCCGGTGCCTCCCACCATGAGTGGCCGCTTTACCGCCTTGTAGGTTAAGTCGAAAGAACCATTTGCCATGGAGCCGTTCAAGTGATATTCAAAAGGGCGAAGAATACCTGAGGAGTCCAGCGTTTTCCATTCTTCATGCCCGGTTCCGGTAATTCCCGTGGTCGCTACAATGTGTAGCCGCGAAGTATCTATAGTGGGGTAATGGCAAGGTGTAGTTTCTGTCAGAAAGGCTCCGGTGGTTTCGTTCGACAGTTCAAAAATTCTAAACCCGTCAAAGCCAAAAGTGGGGTAGTAGAAATAGGTGAACATTAAAGCATAATCAGTACCTGTACTGTCACCGGTCAGATGAGCGTTGGTGTACCACCACTCTACCACTTCTCCCGGATGGTATCCTTCATCGCGCGGAAAAGTGAGAACACTGCCGACTTCGTGATAAGGATAATTTTTCCAAGTTTGAGCCTTTGTGCCCGTATAAGAAATCAGCAAAGCAATAGTTAACAGTAAGTAGCGATAAACCATAGTAGAAAATTGATGGCAATAAATGTAAGTAATTTGCAAGAGCAGAAAAGGAATGCCGCGAATACACGAATGAAATTACTCTGAATTCATTCGTGTATTCACCGCATTATTCCTTTACTCCTTACTACCCAGCATCAAAATCTCATTGGCGAGTATTTCAGTCACGTAGCGCTTGTTGCCTTCTTTATCGGTGTACGTGTGATTAGTGAGTTTGCCTTCAATAGCTACCTCACTTCCCTTTTGCAAATACTTTTCGGCAATGTCGGCTAATTTATCCCAAGCCACTACATTGTGCCAATAGGTTTCCTGCACCTTTTCGCCCTTTTCGTTTTTGTGCGATTCGTTGGTAGCTAAACTGAACTTGACTAATCTTTTGCTGCCGGAAATAGTTTTTACTTCGGGTGTTGCCCCCAGGCGGCCCATCAGGCGAACACTGTTTTTTAAATGACTCATAACTTTTTGTTTTATCCTCTGCGCGCTTACGGTAAACACAGAGGCGGTTAAAAAATGATGGGGCAAAGATGAGTTAGTGAAAAAACCTTAGCCGGATTCTAAACATTTACTTCCGTTTGTAAACGACAACAAACGGCTGTATATTGAGCAAAACTTCAGAAATGGGGGAACAAAAAACTTGCTTGGCCTGTGAGGCTGTTATCAAAGGCCGCTCTGACAAAAAGTTTTGCGATGATCAATGCCGCAACAGCTACAATAATCAGCAGAACAGCGATGCCAATAATGTGGTTCGCAATGTCAACCACATTCTCCGAAAAAATCGCAGGATTATAGAGGAGTTGAACACCGAGCCGAAAGGGATTACCAAAGTGCCCAAGGCAAAGTTGTTACAAAAAGGATTTCAGTTTGATTACCTCACCAACATGCTTCAAACCAAAGCCGGCAAAACTTATTTCTTCTGTTATGACTACGGCTATCTGCTTATTGAAAACGATTGGGTGATGCTGGTGCGAAAAACCGAGGAAAAAAAGGAAATCTGATTCCGTTTAAAACGGCAGGTCGTCTGCCGTTTCAATGCTTGGAAAATCGGGTGGCTCACTTTGGTTCTTCGAAACGGGGTCGGGAACTCCCGCCTGATTTTCGGCCGCTACCTTCCAGACTTTTACATCTGTGTACCAGCGTCCGTTGTATTCGCGACTGCTAATGTCAAAACTCACGTTGAGTAGTGTGTTTATCTTTATCTTTTCTACCTGATCAGACAATTCATTCCACGCAGTGATGCAAACTTTTTTGGGAAATTTATCGCTGGTTTCAATCACAAAATCGCATTTTTTCCAAGGACCGTTTTTTCCGGTGCCGGTTTGTGCAGGTAAAATTTGCAGCAGTGTTCCTTTTATCTCCATCGTTTAAAATGTTTGTGCGAATATATCATAGCAAAACAATTAGACCTCACTTGCCAAGCCTCTTTTCTGCTTTTCAAAAGCCACTTTTCCGTTTTTCATTCGCTCTACTCGAGAAAACAAACTGTAGTCTTTATTAAAAAGAAACCGCAATAATAACTTCGACCAGGAATGGTGCGACTGTAGCGGCTCGTAATATTCGGGAGCCAGTGCCTTTAACTTGGGCAGGTTGTTCCACGGAA
>CAZQYO010000090.1:2801-10063 GCA_964597415.1 uncultured Chitinophaga sp. | reverse complement strand
GTATTATTCTCTATTCCGGTGGTCATCATTGGTGCTTTTTTAGTACTGAATTTATCACTGAGCAATTTAAGTCTGTTTGCATTGTTGGGATTAATTATGCTAATGGGCTTAGTGGTAAAAAATGCAATTCTGATAGTTGACTTCACTAACCAGCTAAAAGCAGAAGGCAAGCCTTTAAAAGAAGCATTAATTCAGGCCGGGAAAGAAAGAATGCGCCCCATCTTGATGACCACTCTTTCGATGGTGGTGGGAATGTTACCTATTGCATTAGCTAAAGGAACCGCTGCCGAGTGGAAAAACGGTTTAGCATGGGTAATCATTGGCGGACTACTTTCTTCTTTAATGCTTACCGTCTTTTTGGTGCCGATGGTTTATTATCTCGTAGATGTGTTGAAAGCAAAAATTGTGCACCGAAAAACAATGACCACAAAATGAAAATAACCACGCAGATCCTCCTTCTATTTTATACAACCTACCTGCTGAGTTCTTATACCCCGCAAAATGAAAAAGCCTCCTTTTCTCTAACCGTTGAAGTGAAGGGGCTTCGCAATAACAAAGGAGTGGTGCAGTTTGCTTTGTATAATAAGGACGGGGCAATTCCTGATGAGCATTATAAAAGGTATTACAAAATAGCAACAGAAGCCATTCACAACAACACTTCTACTTTCACATTTGTCAATATTCCGCCAGGGAAGTATGCCGTCAATATTTTACACGATGAAAATAAAAATGGCAAGATTGATAAAGGGTTTATTTTACCGATAGAAGGGATTGGTTTTTCCAATTTCCAATCTATCGGATTATCCAACCGTCCAAATTTTTCAAAGGCCGGTTTTGAAGTCAGCAGCAATAGCACTATAGCCATCAAAGTGATTTACTTGTAATTCCAATAGACTATCCGAATAGCTACCGAAAAAAGATGACACAAGGCTGCCGGAGTTCTAAAACGTCAAGAATTTTCTTATTTCAGATTGCAACAAATCCGAATGTTCAGTGGTGCTTCTGTGGCAAAGAAGTGAAGAGTGATTTCTAAAGGATATTCTAATGAGCAGGCTACGATTCCAATTTCGTACCGCCATGCCTATTTATAATGGTTGAAAGGAGAAATAGCGCAATCGCCATTTTGGTGTTTGGACAGATGCTTCTGAAGCATCTCCGTATATAGCACTACAAAGAGTGATGATTTTGACGAAAAAATTGTTTGACCGGATGGCGGGCCAATCGTTCTTGTATTTACATAAAAATTCAGGTAATTGTCGTGTTGGTGTAAAAATGCAATGCATTGAGTGCTTTGACAGAAAAGTGGAGTTTCTAAAATCATTCTTGAAGCTTACAAAATCATTTTTGAAACGTTTGAGAGGGCTCCCCAACTTTTGGCACTGCCCCCATTTATTTATAGAAAATGCTATTCCAAGTTTTCTGAACACATTTAAAAGCTCTTCCTTTGCAAGCAGTTGAATAGAAATGACAAAATGAAAATTTATACCCCGATTATCTAATTACCGAGATTCTGCTCATCATAAATATTTATGTTTGGAAGGTGAAGCTGGAAAAAAAAATAGGCCTGGCAGGAGGCACGGCCATTGTTGTTGGCGGAGTGATTGGAATGGGGGCTTACGCATTAGTGCCCGCCATTGTTGACAAAGCAGGAAACGCCTATTGGCTGGCAGTACTCATTGCATTGGCGGTATCGCTTATTAGCGTGTTGCCGCTGATTCAAATATCGAGCGCCTTGCCCATTGCCGGTGGGGGATATATGTATGCCAGTCGGCTTATCTCGCCATTAGCCGGAACGCTAACCTCTTTTTGGGCATTGATTGGTGGCGCATGCTCCATTAGTTTGATTTCGGTTGGGTTGGCAGATTACTTTAACGCTTACATGCCTTTCCATTTCTCGCCACATGTAATGGCTATGATGATGGTCGCTTCCTTTTTCGTGTTTTATCTTTTCGGCATTAAGTTGTTGAGCAGCATTCAAATTATACTGAGTGTACAATTAGTGCTGGCCTTACTGCTGTATGCTTTCCCGGTGCTGGTGGTTAACCACAACGAAATCAAGATTGGGATGCCAGCATCGGGAAGTTTTCTATTGGCGGTGATACTTTCCATGAACATTGCCTTAGGGTTTCAAATAATTATTGAACTGGGGGAAGAAATAAAAGAGCCGCAGAAAAATATTCCGCTGGCTTTGCTCATCGGCTCTGTCATTATATTAATCATTTACCTCTTAGTTATGTTCGCTTATGAATCCACTCATCCGCAATCACCGATAAATTTATTGGATAGCGCTAAACCTTACCTTAGCCAAGCGGCTGTTCGGTTTATTGAATTGGGAATGATTAGTGCCGGCCTCACCAGTTATAATGGTGCAGCGATTGCTTTGCCGAGAGAATTTTATTCGATGAGCCGCGACAGAACTCTTCCGTTTTTTCTTTCGAGGTTAAACAGTAAAGGAAACCCCACTTATTCGGTCACTGCTTTTTTTATGTTGGTCATTATTATTTTGAGCATTGGTCAACTGCTTGATTCGCTCGGCATCATCCATCACTTCTTTGGCAAAGAGGTAATCGAGTTTTACGGATTTATGACCATTATGGGTATTATGATGCTCACCATCGTGCTCAGCTTTGCTGCTTTTATTCTCCCCAAAAAATTTCCACAGCAATATGCCGGAGCCTACATTAAATTTCCGCGAGTTGTACTCTATACCTTTATTCTGATTTCAGTTATAGCCTCTTCGGGAATGATTCTTATTATTTGCAGCAAGTGGATAGTTCCACTACTGTATCTTGCCTTTACACTATTGATTCTGTTTTATTTTATTTGGAGGAAGAAAAAGTTAAAGACAGAGGGTGTAGAGATTGGTCAGTTCTATAATGCCATGGAAGAAAGCTGATTTTTTTTCTCTTAGAAATTCTTCTACTTGTATTTTCAGCTCAAAATTACCCTTTTCGTGCAGCGATTAAACTTCTATATTTCTTGGATAATAGAAGCACGGATTGTTCCCTTTAAAATAAGCGCTTAATAATCTTTAGTTGATGAGAGTATTGCCCACTGTCTGCATTGAAAATTCCAAAATGATCAAGCTTGTCAATTCTCACCTTACCCGATGAATGAATGATTCGCCCATCCTTGAGAACAATCCCCACGTGAATTATTTTCCCTTCTTCATTATTGAAAAATGCGAGGTCGCCCGGCTGTGCTTCTTCTACAAAGTTAACTGTGGTTCCTTGCTCTGCCTGTTGGTAAGCATCGCGATTTAAAACCACACCACAGAACTTATATACCATCTGCGTATATCCGGAACAATCAATACCGAAAGGAGAACGCCCACCCCACAAATAAGGTGAGTTCAAATAGCGCATAGCTACTCTTTCGAAAAGCGTGGGAGACTGCCCATCTGATTGCAAGGCCTGACCGTTATAGATGAACTTTTCTTTAGCAATTTTAAAATTCATTCCGTCAAAAAATGGAAGACTGCTCCCCGCCACTATAGGGATAGCGCGATGGGTAGAGGTAGCAGTAAAAGCAAGGTCAAGCGCAATTCCTCTTTCGGAAACTGAGAGCAATTGGTAATCTCTCTCACTTAAGCCCTGATGCTGATCGAGGCTTATCCATCCTTCATAGTTATCGTATGAACATTTAACCATGCCCCAATTATTGGTTGCCGTAATCAATTCATAAGTTTCTCCAAATAAGATTTGCGAAACCAATTCGCTGCGATGAGAAGAGTCTTTCCGCAAAGGAACAATACCTAAGAGCGCTATACCGTGTTTCATAATATCGAAGGTAAGCCCAAAGCAGGAGTAATAAGATAAAATAGTGGCAATAGTATCTACAAATTTCTGTGGATGTTCTTGCGAATACGTCATTTTATTATGTTTGTAGAAACGAGGATAAAAAGCGAAGCGGAATTGCAACTGAAATAGTTTACTTTCCCTCTTCCATGTATTTGTGAACGATTATGAAACTAACTCTACTACGCGGATGATTAAGTTTATACCTAAGTGGCCTCTCCTACTATTTATTGTTTTACTCCTGTCAGCCGGGTTTATTGAAAAAGCGAAAGCGCAAATTAGTTGTGATTTTATATTACAAGACAGCATTAAGTGCGCCCCTTTTGTAATTCTGGCCACTGCTAATGAAACTTCTTCCTTTCCCATTGTTCAGCGCAGATGGTCTCTAAGCACCTGCACAGGAACAAATGTGTTTACGACAGGCTTAGGGCTTAATTCAACCTTTTCATACATCTCCAACATTCCCGGCTGCTACTGCCTTAAGCTATGGTCAATCAACTCCAATGGCGATACCTGCTCAACTACCCGATGTAATATTACTGTTGCGGCAAATCCCACTATCAACTTTTCTTTTTCTCCTACCGAAGGATGTTCACCACTTGCAATTCAAGCGATTTGTAATAGCACAGCCGGTTCCGGAGTAATAGATTCCTTAGCAATTGACTGGGGCTGTGGCGGTACCTATTTTAACTCCGTTTGTCCCGCAAATCCTATAAACAAGCTATACAATTGCCCTCCGGGATGTATCTCACCCACAGTAGTTATTAAAAATTCAGCCGGTTGTTATAGTGATACTACTTACGCCAATGCTGTCTGTATTATACCTAAGCCCATTGCAAATTTTACGGCTGATGTAACCACCTCTAACTGTGCAACCAACCCACTTACGGTAAATTTTACTGCAGATAGTGCCGGTTCCAATATCACCTATACATGGTACATTAACTCTACACAAGTTCAGGCCGGGCCCAGCAGATTTCTAAACCATGTATTTCCCATTAATCCAAACTGTTATGATATTACTTTAGTTGTAAGGCATATCACAGGTGGAGCTTGTAGTGATTCCATAACAAAGAAAGGATACATCTGCGTAAGAGCGCAACCGGTGATCAGTTTTGCTCAAAATATTACTACCGCATGTGTAAAACCCGGCAATCCTGCCACACTTGTATTTTACAATACATCTGCGGGCTTGCCATCCATGACATGGACATTGTCCGGTGGCTCCCCGCCTCAAAGTTTTACGCCTAAAACAGGTGACACCGTAAGTTTTACAATAAACAATATAGGTACATATAACCTATCCGTTACCGGAACTTTTGGATCTGGTTGTAGTGCTACAATAACGCAACAGGTCTTGGTGGCGAATTTAAAACCGGTGGCAGATTTTACGGCTAGTGATACTTTCGGTTGTTCTATCCCATTCCCGGTTGATTTTACCGTAACCAATCCTTGCGCGGGCTGTAATTACAATTGGACGTTTGGCAACGGAATAATTCCCAACACTGTCAATACTCAAAACCCCGTTTTATCAGTAACGGTTAATCAGTACCTCTCTATAAACGCCAGATTGATTATTACAAATACAAACGGCTGTAGCGATACATTAGGAAAAAACTCTTACATAGTAGCCAAACGTTTGAATCCTAAAATAGGACTTAATAAATCAAAAGGGTGCCCACCCGTCTGTGTGACTTTTACCGATAAAACAAATTATTCGGGTATCCCTGACCCGATTAGTTCTACCTGTTGGTCATTCCCGGGAAGTATTATCCCGGGGGGATGTCAGCCATCTATCTCTAACTGTTTCTCTACTATCGGTTGTTATAGTGTGAGGTTAGTGGTTACTACTACTACAGGTTGCGCAGACAGCATCACTTTTGTAGATACGGTATGTGTAGGAGCACCTCCGGTATGTTCGGTTTCGGCAACTCCAACTACTATGTGCTTTGAAGAAGATACTGTTTGTTTCGCTTTAGCTTGTGATTCGTTTGATTATGCCAGAGTGGATTATGGAGATGGGGTGATAGAATTTGTTCATTCTTCCACATTCTGTCATTTCTATCAAGATACCGGAACTTTCCATCCCATTATTATAGCTTATAATGATAGCTGTAAAGGCGATACCCTTCAATCACTTCAAATAAATGTGTTACCTCCTATTGCTGCTTTCCACGATTCGGTTACTTGTTCGTTGGGAGATACCATTATCTTGGTGAATGACTCAAAAGGAGCAGATAGTTTTGTCTGGCACTTTTGTAATGGCGACTCCTCCCATACAACTAACCCAAAATTACTCTTACCACTTTGCGATACCTGTTCGGTTACCCTAATAGCGACTAATAATAACGGGTGCGTTCATAAGAAGAGTGAAACTATAAATACGCCTTGCCAATCAGCAAGTTTCAGCCCGTCTGATACATCCGGCTGCGCTAATTTAACCGTCAAGTTTGCAAATACCTCTAGCTCCACCAATCCACTTTTCACCAGATGGGATTTTGATTTATCTGACGGCATACAATTGTCTCAAGCAAAGGATACCATTGTCAGCATCTTTACTAAGCCGGGAGTCTTTACCGTTTCGATGCGGAACAAGTCAAATAATGGTTGTGTAGATACAGTATATGGCTCCGTAAGAGTTTGTAAAGTACAGGCAAATTTCTCTCCTACTAGTGTGTGCTATCCTTTACCTCTTAACCTAACCGATTTATCTATAGACTCTACTTGTGGCATAACTAATTGGAGTTGGTCTTTTGGAGATGGCAGTTACAGTTCATCACCAACCCCGGTTCACAATTATAGCAATCCCGGTCAATATCAGGTTGGGTTACGTGTAACTAATGCTGACGGTTGTACAGACACGATCACTAAAACAGTCAGTGTTGCACCGGCAAATATTAACTACCGGATGGATACTTTAATCTGCCCCGGTAAGCAGGGATGTGTGGTCAACAATTCAACAGGGACAAACCTTACCTATCAATGGGACATCCCCGGAGCTTTACCTCAAAGCACTTTTACGAGCGCTTCTCCTTGTTATAGTTTCGGAGCTATCGGAGACTATATTGCTTATGTCCATATTTCTTCCGGTGGGCAGTGTGATTTCTATGATACTTTAAACATTCATAATCATTACCCACAAGCGGGAGGCTATGTATCCGCAAATTATATTTCTTGCCCAAATCCTCCTACCATTCTGCAATTTCACGATACTTCAAAGTATGTGGATTCAAGTTGGTTGTGGAATTTTGGAGATAATAGTTTTTCGGTTTTCCGTAATCCGGGCCACATCTATAATTTCCCTGGTTGCTATGCAGTAACTCAGACGGTCACCACCAAAGATGGATGCACTCATTCCGTTTTCATTGACTCTATTTGTGTAGATGGCCCTTACGGAGAGTTTGGATTTAACCCAACCAATATGTGCTCTTGTAAAGACACCATTAACTTTACCATAAACACGGT
>CAZQYO010000090.1:0-2791 GCA_964597415.1 uncultured Chitinophaga sp. | reverse complement strand
CCTCACTTTGGTGTACGGCTGCAACCAAGGTTTTTCGCAAGTCAACCCTATTCAACCGATTGGATCTGCGACTAACCCAACTTCCTTACAATTTCAGGTGCCCTACTGTGTTGCCGATAGTTGCAAACCGCAGTTGATTTTTGGAGATGCTGGCGGTTGCCAGGTATATCTTGATGGCAATTATGCATTTATTGATTCTCCTATAGTGAACTTTACTTTTGATAATTATGGAGTTTGTGTGCAGGGCACCGTTTGTTTTCAAGATATTACCAGTTATCATTTACCTTCAAATCACTCTTCCACCGCCTATCGAGTGTGGGATTTCGGAGATGGTAGTCCTTTAGATTCATCACAGTCGGCAAACCCTTGTCACTATTACTCACAACCGGGCGGTTATAATGCCAGATTATACATTCATAGCAATTTTGGTTGCTATGATTCAATCGTTAGCGAAGTGGTAGTTGTGCCCGAGTTCCCAATTGCCGGTTTTTATGCGGACGACTCCTTAGTTTGTGCCAACAACCCTATCTGCTTCCATGATACCTCGTATATCTACCCATTCACCGGCCCTCAGTATTGGATATGGGATTTCGGGGATAATTCGGGCGTGGACACTTCTTATACACCGGATCTCTGTCATTCTTTTTCAAATGGTGGTTATTACAGAGTAACCATGTGTGTGTATGACAGTGTGGGATGCCCCGATTGTGACTCCTCGGTAGTCATCCGAGTAATTGATAATCCGATTGCAGATGCCGGTGGAGATAGAAATATTTGTTATGGCATTGTTACGCAGATAAATGGTTCAGGAGGAACAGTGCCTCATTGGGAACCTTCCGGTCTTTTTTCTAATGATACCATTTTCAATCCTACGGTTCAACTGTATCAGGACACTATGATTACCATAAATGTAGGGGATCAATATGGTTGTGCGGATACAGATACAGCGGTACTCTCCATTTCACGGGTATTTGCCAACTTTAGCGCAGGTGCAACTTATTGTGAAGGAGAGCCGGTGTGCGTGACTGACAGTTCTACCTCTATTAATGGCACGCTTGTAAACTGGATTTACAATTTTGGGGATGCCGACACCGCAACTGGGGCAAATGTTTGCCATATCTATCAAGTCTTTGGCAATATGAACATTAGCGAATATGTAATGAATAATAACGGCTGCACTGACTCTGCCTCTAAGCAAGTAAACATTCTCCCCAAACCGGAAGCAGCGTTTTCGCTAAATGATACAGTTCTTTGCAGTGATCAACAACTTTGCATTACAGACCTTTCTACCAGTACCTCACCTATCACTTCATGGAATTGGTCATTTGGCGATGGCCAAACTTCAAGTAGCGCCACACCTCCCTGCCATTCCTATTCGTTGCCATTTCTTACCGTTTATGATGTAACTATTGTGGTAGTAGATCAAAATAATTGTCGCGACACGGCTTCTATTCCTGCTACGATAAACGAAGTACCTAATGCTGATTTTACTTGGTCCACTTCGTGCGAAACGGACATGATGCCTTTGAGCAGTACTTCGACACAAGGCGATGGAGCAATTATATCCTGCGAATGGTTGTTTTGGGTAGGTGCGCCTACCCCTGTAATTGACAATAACTGCAATACCTCTTTTAAATTTCCTGCCGGCAGCTATCCGGTGCAATTAGTGGTGAAAGACATTAACGGCTGCGCTGACTCCATCGTAAAAACGGTGATTGCAGACTCTCTTTCTCAATTAGTGATTTACCCGGGCGATACTACAATTTGTTTGGGTACTTCAGTGAATTACACCGTCAGCGGAGTATTCGATAATATTATTTGGACTCCCAATGTATGGCTAAACGATCCGTATGCGGCCACCGTTACTGTAACTCCCTTGGCAAATATCGGGTACACTGTCTCCGCTACAAATGGAGTATGCGCGGCAGCAAGCGACACCTTTAGCATACGCACCATTCAACCAATTCCCCTTGAAGTAGAGGCTACTCCTAAGCAAGTAGTTTTAGGATTGAGTTCTAATATCTCCTCACAAATTGGAGCTAATATTGACAGTATTATTTGGTTTCCTGACGCTACGCTCGATTGCCGGAATTGTCCCAACCCAATCGCCTTACCCGACCAAACTACTACTTACACGGCTACCATCTATTACAGTGAAAACAATACTACTTGCACTACATCAGATTCTGTTACCATTGAAGTGCTGAGAGTTTGCGACAATAGCATCATTTTTATTCCCAATACATTTACTCCTAATGGCGATGGACTCAATGATATTTTCATGATAAGAGGACTTGCTGCTACGAAGATTAACTACTTCCGCATATTTGATCGCTGGGGAAAACTATTGTTTGAATCTGAGACCGGAGCACCTAATGACCCTAAGTGGGGTTGGAACGGCACTGATAATCAGGGGCAAAAACTAAATTCGGCTGTTTACGTTTACAGTTACGAAATTCAGTGTATAAATGGGGATATAGTAAAAGGCAAAGGAAATGTAACTTTAATCCGCTAATCTGTTAATGCTTATGACGAACTATATACAACGAATACCGGTAATTGGGATGATTTTGCTAACCGCTTTATGCGTACATTCCCAAGATGTTCACTTCTCACAATACAATGCGGCTCCTATGCTGCTCAATCCGGCTTTAGCCGGGATGAATGATTGTGACTATCGCATCCATGCAAATTTCAGAATGCAATGGCCGACTGTATCCAGTGGAAATACATATAGAACCATGTCCGCGGGAGCTGATATGGCGATAGGCAAAGTGACTAAGTACAACAG
>CAZQYO010000089.1:6320-10114 GCA_964597415.1 uncultured Chitinophaga sp. | reverse complement strand
TTAGTAGGTTTAGACACTATGCTTAATTGACAAATCTGAATTTAATGAGCACCCATAAAGCCTTTAATCCATCGCGCCAGTTCATTTTTTTCCCTTCGGCAAAACTGCGCGGATAATAATTCATTGGTAACTCCTTTATCTTATATCCCATTTTAGAAACTTTGGCTGTTACTTCCGGGCAAAACTCAAAGCGGTCGTATTCCAAAGGTATTTTTTTTAATACATCTGCGCGGAAAACTTTATAGCAAGTAGCTTCATCAGTTATGTTTTGGCCGTAAAGAATATTTACCACCCAACTCAAAAATCGCGCTCCAAATTTATAAGCAAAATATAAAGACTTTTCCGTTTGATTCAGGTATCGCGATCCATATACTACACTGGCCTCTCCTTTTCGGATAGGCTCGGTGAGGTGAATAAAATCATTGGGGTTGGTTTCTAAATCGCCATCCTGTATGGAAATTATATCACCGGTGGTAAAGGGTATTCCCGTGCGTATGGCTCCTTCTTTACCGATATTTTTGTCGTGGTACAGCACTTTAATGCCCGGAATGTTCTCATATTCTTTCAGAATATCGCGAGTTCCATCTATAGAAGCATCATCCACAATCACTAATTCCTTTTCTAAGCGAACGGCTAACACCTTCGCAATAATTTCGCGAATAGTTTTGTGCTCGTTAAACACCGGCATTATTATGGATAGTTTCACAGTTTCTTCTTCAATATGCAAAGCGGCAAAACTAAGAGATTAGGCATAATAAGAAAGGTTTGTCAAAAGCCCCAGTCCAAATACAGGTAGTAAAGCCTTTGGGGAGAGGGATGTTGGCTGTATGTCGGCACTATTTGCTTTCATTTTTACCTAATGTTTGGTGGTGATGGAACCTTAATAATTTTGGCGCTAATTGAATAAAGGATAGTATTGGGAATAAAATACGAAGGGAACATTGAAAGCGTATTTACAGAACCGTTTTTAGTAAGATAAAGACGCGCTTCCCCTCAAATGACCAATTAGAAATGCGATGAAACGAAAATCATAAACAAACCAATGCTAAGTGCTCCTCAAAAAACCTTAATTGTTATCTGTGGGCCTACTGCTGTCGGTAAAACTTCTTTGGCGATTGAAGTGGCAAAACATTATGGTGCAGAAATCATATCTGCGGATAGTCGGCAATTTTATAGGGAAATGAATATTGGCACGGCCAAGCCGACAGTGGAGGAGTTAAATGCGGTGCCGCATCATTTCATCAACAACATATCTATCCATACAAAAAACTATAGTGCCGGCAAGTATGAGTTGGAAGTGCTGGAACTTCTTGAACACTATTTTCAAAAGAAAAATATAGCGGTGATGGTGGGGGGCTCCGGACTTTTCATCAATGCTGTTTGCAGCGGTTTCGATAAGTTCGAGAAAGAAGACGAGAGTCAAATATACACTACTCGAAAATTCCTTAACACTAAAGAGTTGGAATGGCTGCAACAGGAGGTGCAGAGATTAGACCCGGAATATTTTGCAATCGTTGATAAGAAAAATCCGGTTCGCTTAAAGCGCGCTCTCGAAATAATATACACCACCGGTAAAAAATACTCGGAACAGCGCATCGGCAAAAAAGCGGAACGACCTTTTGGTATTATTAAAGTAGGATTGAGTTTGCCAAGAGAAATTCTGTATGAGCAAATCAATAAGCGGGTAGATGAAATGATGAGCGCGGGATTGCTCGATGAAGTGAAAAATCTCTATCTCCATAAAAAGCTATACTCCCTCCAAACGGTCGGTTATACAGAACTCTTTGATTTTATTGAAGACAAGGTCTCTATGGAAGATGCGATAGCTCTCATTAAGCAAAACACCCGTAACTATGCTAAACGACAAATGACTTGGTTTAAAAAAGATGATGGCATCCGGTGGTTTCAGCCGGAGCAAAAGGAAGAAATATTCTCTTATCTACAGTCCAAGATTTCCTCCTAAGATTTTTCACATTTGTAAGTATCTGTTCATAGCCATTCGGTGTTTCATCAACCACTTTCAGCCTTGTGAATCTTCTCGCACAGCTCGTATTCGGTGGTTCCTGCACAAATCGCAGTAGTGCCGCCTCCATAAAATAGATCTCGGTATAACGGAACATTTCTCATTAAAATAAACCTGCACAAACGATAAAGTAATATTCCGCTTTGTATTTTTTAATGTTCTTGAAAACTTAATGGTTGGCAAATCTTTACCACTGCATTTAGTGCTTTCTCTACAAATGATCCGTACAAACCCTATTTATAATCTTTGTTTTTCCGGGGTGTTCAATTTCCTAAACTGCTACTTTCAAAAAGCTAAAACTGAAAACTCAGCACTCCATTTTTAAAATATAGGGATATAAACCTACAGTCCACCATTTATGAAGAAAGTGGGAAGGCGGATAAAGAGTTTTCCCCAAAGAGGTATTCCCCGGCTTTTTATTAGCTTTAGACATTTCGCATCCATTTAAGGGAACTTTCTATTTTTAAGCGCATGAACATCATTCTGTTTGATTGTCATACTACCCGTGAAAATCTACTTCCGTTTACCTATACCCGGCCGGTTGCCGATATCCGTTTGGGAATTACAACTATTCGCGAAAAATGGGAGCGTAATTTCGGGACAAGTTCTTGCAGCCTTACTGAAGACTATTTGTACGGCAGCTTTGCCCCTCACGCAGGCACTGCCCCGGCTCTGTATATTAACGGTGCCGTATTGCCGGATGAGATATTAGTGCAGGCAATTCGGGCACTGGGAGCCTTGCAATCTCTGGTAGCTAATGGAAAGTTGATTGCTTTTAAAAGTGAAAAGCAGCATCTCAATTATCAGAATTTTGAAGCTATTGCCAAAGGCTACACCCCGGTAGATTACCTTCTCCCGATCCAGTCCATTACCTGTTCGTGGGATATTTTTCAAATGAACGGTCAGGCATTACAAGAGGATTTTGCAGCTATCACAAAAGGCAGAAAATCGCAACCACTGAGCATTAGCAATAGAGTTATCGGGCCTCCGGAAAATATTTTGTTAGAGGAGGGAGCAATAGTCGAGGCTTGTATTCTCAATACCACGACAGGCCCGGTATATATTGGTCAGCAATCGGAGTTGATGGAGGGCGTTACCGTTCGCGGGCCGCTGGCCTTAGGGCATCATTCCACTCTCAAGATGGGGGCAAAAGTGTATGGCCCTACTACCTTGGGACCTCACTGCAAAGCAGGAGGAGAATTGAATAATGTGGTGATGTTTGGTTACAGCAACAAAGCACATGACGGCTTTCTGGGGAACTCGGTGATAGGCGAGTGGTGCAATTTGGGAGCAGACACCAATAACAGCAATCTGAAAAACAATTACAGTGAGGTAGAGGTATTCAACTATCGGGAAGGTAAAGCGGTGAATACCGGACTTCAATTTTGTGGTTTGTTGATGGGCGATCATTCCAAATGCGGCATCAATACCATGTTCAACACCGGCACCGTTGTAGGGGTTTCTTCTAATATTTTCGGAGCCGACTTCCCTCCTAAGTTTATCCCTTCATTTAGTTGGGGAGGCGCGGCTTGGTTGCGCACTTTCACTTTTGACAAAGCGATGGAAGTCGCCAATCGAATGATGGAACGCAGAGGACTGAAAATGGAAGATGCAGAGGTGCAGATAATGAAAACAATTTTTGAACGGGACGAGAAATACCGAAAAGAAAACAAGAAGCAGGGAGCATAAAATGAGCAGAAGAAAAATAATTGCCGGAAACTGGAAGATGAACCTGTCGCTCACCCAAGCGAGACAGTTGATAGCCGATGTC
>CAZQYO010000089.1:0-6227 GCA_964597415.1 uncultured Chitinophaga sp. | reverse complement strand
GAATGTGAAGTGATGATATTTCCCTCCTTTGTTTATCTTACCGATGCCGTCAATCTATTAAAAGAAAGTGAAGTAAAAGTAGGCGCACAAAATTGTAGTGAAAAAGAATCGGGCGCATATACCGGAGAAGTATCGGCAGCCATGCTATCCTCTGTAGGCGTAGAATATGTAATCATCGGTCATTCTGAACGCAGAGAACTATTCGGAGAAACAAATGAAGTGCTAAAAGAAAAATTGAAAGTGGCTCTTCGGCATCCCTTGAAAGTAGTGTTTTGTTGCGGGGAACCTCTCTCCATTCGTCAAGCCAATCAGCAAGAGGAGTATGTCTCTAAACAATTAGAAGAAAGCCTTTTTGCATTAAGCGATGAAGATATGTTACAGGTAGTCATTGCTTACGAGCCGGTGTGGGCTATTGGCACAGGTTTAAATGCTACCCCCGATCAAGCACAGCAAATGCACGCCTTTATTCGCAACAAATTATCAGAGAAATTCGGAAAGTCCATTGCTGCGCAAACGCGCATTTTATATGGCGGCAGTTGTAAGCCGGAAAATGCCGCATCGCTTTTTGATTGTGCCGATGTGGACGGTGGATTGATAGGTGGTGCTTCTCTTCAGGCAAAAGATTTTATTTCAATGATTCAATCTGTGTAGCTATGAAATATGTGATGTACGATTTCTATACCAAGGATGATGGTGAGCGCGACTGGTTAGTCGCCATTCTCAATGAACATCACTTTGAAGGATTTGAAGAAACTACTGATTCGCTGAAAGGCTATGCAAAAGCCGCTTACGTGCGGCCTTTGTTAGTGAAAGAAATATTGTTCGATAATGATTTGCACCACATCCTCTTTGAGCAAAGGGAAGTAGAGGAAAAGAACTGGAATGAAGAGTGGGAGAAGAATTTTGAACCGATTGTAGTTGCGGACAAAGTGGGAATCCGCGCTCCGTTTCACAAAGCATTAAATACAGAGTTTGAAATTGTTATCGAACCTAAAATGAGTTTTGGCACAGGGCATCACGCGACTACAGCTTCTATGATCGCCATGATGATAGAAACTGATTTTGTAGGAAAGAAGGTGCTCGACTTTGGCAGTGGGACCGGTGTACTCGCGATATTGGCCGAGAAGTTAAAAGCTGCAAACGTGATAGCCGTAGATAATGAAGAATGGGCCTATCGAAATTGTTTAGAGAATACCGCAAGCAACCATTGCGTTCACATCAGTTGTGTGAGTGGAGATGATACGATGGTGTTCGATGAAAAGTTTGACATTATACTGGCGAATATTAACCGGCAGGTCATTCTAAAGAACTTGGAAAAATGGAAAGCACTGTTAGCAGAAAAGGGAGTGCTGATAATAAGCGGTATTTTGCAAAGTGACGAACCGATTATCATGCGTGAAGTAAAACGACTGGGACTATTTACCGATAAAATACTGCGGGACAGCGGCTGGCTGGCGATCTCCATCAAGCAGTCTTAAACAAAAAGGGAAATGAAAAAACTTATTATACTCTTGGTCTGCCTTGCCGGTTACACTTGGGGGCATTCTCAATTAGTTACTTCCTTCAGCACCGATAAGGATAAATTTTTGAAGGAGTTAGAGCAGTTTATGACAGCCTCTAAAATTCCGCAGAATCAGCGCACGATGGATGATTTTAAAAAGCTGATTAAAGACGGGAAGATTACCGATGCGTGGATTGCCGAAATCATTACCACCTCTAACATTATGGCCGGTCGGTTGATGGCTCCCGCCACTCACTTTTACAATTACCTTACAGCCGTGAACAATGCCGCTAATGCCGGAAAGACCGATGCGCAGTTTGCCGAATGGAGCAAGGTGCTCGATGAGGTAGCGCAAAATCAGAAGAAAGGATACAATAATGACTTTCTCAAAATGGTGGAATTTTCCAACTCATTTTTTGAAGACAATGCGCTTATTTCTTCCACTACTAAAACATGGATGGTAGAAAGTCCGGATTATAAATTGAAATATGAAGATGGCCAACCGAAAGTGAGTTTTCCGGTCACTACTTTAAAGGGATTTGCGCGGGGCGATACCATTTCTATCAAGCAAACCGAAGGCAACTATTTACCGCTGGAACTGAAATGGGAAGGAAAATCCGGCAAGGTAGATTGGGGGCGCGTAGGATTAGATGGCAATAAAGCGTATTGCACCTTCAAGAATTACTCCATCAACATCAATAACTATATCTATTCCATAGATTCGGTTTCATTTTATTTTCCCGAATATTTTAAGCAAGCAGTAATCGGTAAACTCACTGATAAAATAGTTTCGGGAGGTGACTCCAGCGGTCTTGGTTACCCGCGCTTTGAATCCTACAATGCCGATATGGAAATAAAGGATATCGCTCCGAATGTTTCTTATCGGGGTGGTTTCGGGCTATATGGGAGTAAGGTAATAGGAACCGGTAATGGCGATACTCGATCACAATTAATTTTCTATTCCAAGGATGGAAAAACCAAAGTGCTTTCTGCGCGTTCCAATGCCATATACATTAAAAAAGGAGAGGAACTCGGAGCCAGCAAAGCAGAGGTGTCTATCTATTTTGGAACCGATTCCATTTACCATCCACAACTCAATTTGATTTATAAAATTCAAAAGCGGGAAATGCGCCTTCTTCGCGGAGAAACAGGAGTTGGGAAAGCGAAGTTCTACGACTCTTATCACAATCACGAATTTCAAACCGATGCCATTTTTTGGAATCTGGACTCCTCTATTCTCAATCTGAAAATACTTTCAGGAGTAGGAGTGAAGCCGGGAATTTTTGAATCGGTCAATTATTTCAACAAAGAGATTATTAGAAAAATACAAGGGGTGGCTTCGTATGAACCGCTTTCTATCCTCAAAAAACTATACGAAAAAACCGGCTCCCGCCAAATGAATGCGCTGGAAGTGGCTCGTGCTCTCAGCCCTTCGTTAACGGAGGAGCAGGCACGCTCGCTCTTTTACGAACTGGTAGAAAACGGTTTTATTCTGTACGATGAAGATCAGGGAATAGTAACGCTGAAAGATAAGGCCATTAATTACGTGTTGGCCAACGCCAAAAAAATTGATTACGATATTATTCGCATCACCTCTGCTCCGCAAAAAGGCAATGACTTTATTGATTTGAAAAATAATAACATTGACCTGAAGGGCGTATTTGAAATCCCCATCAGCGACACCGCTTACGTATATTTTAGACCCAAGAACAATTCTATCAGTTTGCAGAAAGACCGCAACATGGAGTTTGATGGATTGATATATGCAGGGCGAATGGATTTGTATGGACAGAAGTTCAAATTTAACTACACCCCTTTCACTGTTGATCTCACTCAGGTAGATACCATGCGCATTAATGTTCAGGATAGCAATAGAGTGGATGCTTATGGTGAGCCGATATTGAAGCCCTTGAAATCGAAAGTAGAAAATTTTAAAGGCATGTTAGAGATTGATGCGCCCATCAATAAATCGGGCCGCACGCGGTTGCCGCAGTTTCCCCGCTTGTACAGTCTCGATAAATCGTATGTCTATTACGATGACTCATCGGTGGCCAAAGGCGCGTATAGCCGCAACAGTTTTTATTTTGAAATGGAACCGTTTCGCTTAGACAGTTTGAATAATTTCAGTGGAGACATTATTAACTGGAAAGGAAAATTTGTGTCGGGAGGAATTTTCCCCGAGATAAAAGATAGCGTTCATATTCAGGCAGACGGCTCACTCGGTTTTCAATCAGAAACTCCTAAAGAGGGATACGATTTGTATAAAGGCAAAGGCAAATACTACGGGAAATTTGAATTGAAATATGACGGGTTGAAGGGCGAAGGCGATGCGCGAATTACGCATAGCACAGCCGATTTTATGGCACACGACATACAACTTTATCCCGACTCGCTTATAGGAACTACCGATAGTTTTTTTATTGCCAAAACTTTTGAGGGAGTTAAAACACCTGCCGTAAAAGGATTTAATGACGACATCCACTGGCGACCTAATTCAGACAGTATGCTCATCACGCAAAATAAAGCGGAAAGTCCTTTTGCTATGTATGACGATGGCTTTACCACTTTCAAAGGTGCATTGCTGCTCACCGGCAAAGGGCTAAAGGGAAATGGAACACTGGATTGGAATGAAGCCACGCTTAGTTCAAAAGACTTTGCTTTCCGCACCATGGATTTATCTTCAGACACAGCCGCGCTGAATATTAAAACCACCGGTGATAAAGTGACGTTCAAAACTCCGAATGTTTCTGCTAAAGTGGATTTCAAAACGCGCATTGGTGATTTTAAATCCAATCAAAAAAACATTCCAACCGATTTCTCTTACAACCAGTACTCTACCAATATCAACGAGTTTAAATGGTTTATGGATGAAAAAATACTTGACTTCAAAGCTCCGCCCACCGGCCCCGGTGAATACTTCACTTCTACTAATCCGGAGCAGAAGGGCTTGCAGTTTCTTGGCAAAAGGGCGATTTACTACCTCACCAGTTCTATTCTGCGAATAGAAAAAGTACCCGAAATAAAAGTAGCAGATGCCAGCGTGGTGCCCGATAGCGGCTTGGTGATTATTCAAGAAGGCGCGAAAATGAATCAGTTGAAAAATGCAACTATTTATGCAGACACCATTACCAAGAGTCATAAAATAGAACAGGCTACGGTAGATATTTACAGCAAGGCAGAATTAAAGGGAATGGGCAATTACACCTATACTACCAAGGGAACAAAAGAAGTAGTGGTGATGAACGATATCGGCTGCAAGAAAGTGGTGACCGGTGTGCGAAAGAATAAGGAAGAGAATTGGCAACTCACCGCTACTGCGGATATTAAGCCGGAACAAAATTTTGTACTCTATCCCGATGTGAAATTTAATGGGCAAATCAAGTTGACCTCGGTGAACCCGCAACTTCGGTTCAAGGGTTTTGCCCAACTACAACTGAATCACCCTGGCGTGAATTCTACTGATTTCTATATTGACCAAGAGGTAAATCCGAATGTGCTCTCTCTTAATTTTGATACGTCTAAAAACAGTGCGGGTAACAAAGTAGCGGCAGGCATTCATCTCAATCTGGCAGATGAAGGGTCTTCTATGTATGCGACCGAATTGGGACCTAAGAAGGATGCCAAGGATGTAACGCTTTTCAAAACTTTGGGAATAGCAACACAAAGTGCAGACGGGACCTATTTATTCGGCAATGAGAAAAAGATTAAGGAGAAAAACCTGACCGGAAATGTGCTTCGTTATAACGACAAAAAGGGAACACTAAATGGCGAAGGCCGGTTTAGTTTAGGTACCTATTTCGGTATTATCAAAAGTATGGCTGCGGGCTATTGTTCGGTTGATTTAGACAGTACGCTCTACAAATTTGACCTCACCTTTGGTTTAGATATGAGGTTGGGTGATAAAATTCAAGAGCGTTTTGAATATTACATGGCGGGCGATAACATTGACTTGGACGATATTAATTACGACACAGAGAAGCAGCGCAAAGTGATTCATGAAATCGCCAATGAAAAATTCGACAAAAAAATGCTCGAGGAATTTGATCAGAATGCGCAATTCAACAAACGTCCAAAAGAGCTGGATCAATACCTGGTGTTTAATGATGTGAATTTTGTGTACGACACAGCCGATGTGACCTTGCGAAGTGTTGGAAAGATAGGGGTGGCTATGATTGGTAAAAAAGTGATTAATAAGAAACTGGATGGATTTATTGAGTGGCAATATAAAGGCGGGGCCGACCAATTTACCATTTACCTGAAAACCGGCACTAAAGATTGGTTTTACTTTGAGTACAGGCCGGGCACATTAGGCATCTTATCTTCTTATGATGACATCAACAATCTGATTGGTGCTACCCCTCCCGATAAGCGAAAAATTAAAGGAGAGAAGGACAGGTTCTATCTATACACCATCGGATCTTCACTCACTAAAGATGAATTTGTGAGTTACCAGACCGATCGATCAAATGGTATTTATCGTCCGCGCTTTGAGCCGGTCTATGACACCCCGCTGCCGGTAGATACAGGGGCTGCACCGGTGTACGATTCATTGCAGGATAAAAGTGATTATCAGTTGCCGGAAGAAGAGCCGCAGATAACTCCAGAACAGCAACAGCAAATGCAGGAAGAGCAGGAACGGCAGAATCTTGAAATGATGAAGATGAAGAATCAGAACATTCTTTCAGGGCCTCCACCGGATAGGGTTCAGCCCCAGCAAAAAGAAGAG
>CAZQYO010000088.1:8924-10225 GCA_964597415.1 uncultured Chitinophaga sp. | reverse complement strand
TACCGACCTCCGATATTTCGACAAAATTGTTCCCTGTGGGCTGGTTGGGAAAGGAGTTACCTCTCTTCAAAAAGAAACCGGTCAAACGGCAGATGTGGAAGCCTATAAAAAAATATTTCTAAGGGAGTTTTGCCACGTGTTTGACATAACGTTTTGAGGTAACGGGAACTACATCTGCGTGGTTGCTCTACTGCACTCGACCTCTTTAAGCAAGTATCTGCCGCATTATATCAAATGCCTTTCGGCATGGTAACTACTGCGCACCATAGGGCCGCTTTCCACATACCGGAAACCTTTGGCTAATGCTTTCTCTTTGTAAGCCGCAAATTGCAGCGGACTTACATAACGAGCCACTTTTAAATGTTTGCTTGTAGGTTGCAGATATTGACCAAGTGTGAGAATATCTACTTTGGCTTGCCGCAGATCATCCATAGCTTCGTAAATATCTTCATCCGCCTCTCCCAAACCCAACATCAAACCGCTTTTAGTTCGGTTTATTCCACCTTTTTTAAGTTTCAATAGCACTTCTAAACTTCGTTCATATTTCGCTTGTATGCGAACGGTACGAGTAAGCCGCTTCACCGTTTCGAGATTGTGTGACACTACTTCGGGTTTCTCGTCAATAATGCGTTGGAGGTTTTCGTCTATCCCCTTAAAATCCGGTATCAGGGTTTCTAAAGTGATACCCGGATTGACCTTGCGAATCATTCGGATAGTAGCCGCCCATATTTTGGAGCCGCCATCGGTTAAATCATCGTGATCCACCGAAGTAATCACCACATGTTTTAATCCCATCATCTTTACAGACTCTGCTACTCTGAGCGGTTCGGTGATATCTACCTGACCGGGATTACCCGTTTCTACATTACAAAACATACAAGAGCGCGTGCAAATATTCCCCAAAATCATCAGGGTGGCGGTGCCAATTCCCCAACACTCCGTTTTGTTTGGGCAATTTCCGCTTTCGCAAATGGTATGCAATCGGTGTTCCTTTACATTACTCTTCACTTCGCTGTACTCTCGCCCGCTGGGTAACTTTATCTTTAACCAATCCGGTTTTTGAATGCCGGAGGCTTTGGCAGTGCTTTCATCTTCCATGTGGCAAACTTATACCATTTCGCAGAATTGAATAAATGGCGCTGCCCCGCTAATAAATTTCAGATTGTGTTAAGAGTCATTAAATTCGCCAAGTCAGTAAACGGGAATAAAGCCATGAACGGAGATTTAATTTACGTCATTGATGACGATAAGGCGAACATTTTTCTGAATGAAATCATGTTCAAGGAAGTAGGCTTAAATAA
>CAZQYO010000088.1:0-8905 GCA_964597415.1 uncultured Chitinophaga sp. | reverse complement strand
CGGTATGGTGGAACCAGCTTTAGATCAATTGAAGAAGGTTTGTGCAGCCGGAAGCGAAGAACAATATCCGGCCATCATCTTGCTGGACATCAATCTGCCGGTAAAAAGCGGTTGGGATTTTTTAGATGAAATGAAAAACATTCCCTGTCATTTTACTCATCTCCCCAAAGTGTTTATTACTTCCAGTAGTGACCATCCCCGCGATGTAGAAAAAGCGAAGAGCTACCCCGAAATTATTGAGTTTTTACCCAAACCGATGACAGAAGAATTAGCAGCTCGTTTGCGTGATGAGTTTATTAAAGTTTGAAGATTGTCCGATAAAGTTTAAAGTTTGCACTTTAAAAATTACGGGCTATGCGTTTCTCCTTCCTTCTTTTAGTAGCAATCTTTTATTTGGCCGCATGTAATATGGGAGACCGTAAACTACCGGTGCTCGGAATTAAAACAGTCGTAGTCCATGAAGTGAACGGACAAAAAGTTACAGACAGTGTGGATTATACCGTCCCGGGTTTCACTTTTGTAGATCAGGACAGCAACACCGTAAATGCGGCTACTCTTCAGAATAAAATTTATGTCGCTGATTTCTTTTTCACTTCTTGCCCAAGCATTTGCCCCAAAATGATGAAAGAAATGTTGCGGGTGAGCGATAAATACCAATCCAACGAGAAGGTTGTCCTCCTTTCTTTTTCTATTGACCCTGCTCGCGATACAGTGGCTCGGTTAAAAGAATACTGCGGCAAATTAGGAATCAAAGACAGTAAGCAATGGCATTTGCTGACAGGGAATAAAGATTCTATTTACGCATTAGCCAAGCAATACTTAGTAAGTGCTGCCGAAGACCCAGATGCTCCGGGAGGGCACATTCATTCGGGGAATTTTATTTTGATAGATACCCAAAACCGGATACGCGGGTATTATGACGGCACCAATGAGGAAAGCGTTACCAAGTTGATGAAAGATATGGACTTGCTTTTGAAGGAGAAATAATAGATGGAACAAGAAAAGAGTATTATCCGCTATGTGGCTCCCTTCTTTATTTTCGTAATCATCGCCATTTTTATATACAACCTGGCTACTCACGGATGGATTCCGCATCCCGGCAAATCTACCTATCAAGTGCAGTGCGCCCAATGCCATGGAGATAAAGGCGAGGGCATTAGAGTACTTATCCCTCCCTTAGAGTCTTCTGATTTCGCGATTCGGAATTTTGATTCCATACCTTGTTGGTTGCGCCATGGAATCAGCCACGAAATAACGGTAAACGGACAATCCTTTAATCAACCTATGTATCCCATTAAGTTAGATGATATACAAGTGGCCAACGTGATTAATTACATGAATCGAGAATTTTTTCATTCTGATAAGGAAATTAACTCCGCATGGGTGCGCGAGCGTTGGAAAGATTGTGATAAGCAGGCGAACTAAATCCTCTGCAACTTTTTATAGTCTTGCCGGAGAACAACTATAGGGTAGAATTACTAATCCCCATATTTTTCAAGCGATTCTGCAACTCTTTTCGCGCAAAAAATATGCGACTCTTTACTGTTCCCAAAGGCAAGTCTAATTTCTCGGCTATCTCTTGATATTTAAACCCTTTGTAGTACATCATAAACGGCTCAGTAAAATCTACACTCACTTCTTTCATCGCATGTTCTATATCTTCTGCTAAAAAAGAACGCTCGGCTCTGTTTTTTTCGGTACCGGCATTGCTGTTCAGCAAGTATTGATTCTCTGAAGTATCGCTGACAGTTTGATTTTTTTGTTTTCTCCGATAGTTATTGATGAAAATATTGCGCATAATAGTAAAGAGCCACGCTTTGATGTTAGTGCCATCGGCAAATTTTTCACAATTGGCTAATGCCCTGTAAAAGGTATCCTGTATTAAATCCTCGCTGGCCTCTCTGCTTTTGGTAAGTTTAAGAGCAAAGGGACGAAGGGAGTTTTCATACTGCATAATATCTGAACGAAAATTGAATATACTGGCCATGGGGATAAATTTAAGGTTATCAATTTGTTTAGGAGTTTTCCAAAACTCTTACACAATATTAAGCCTAATTTTATTTCAAGAAGAATATTGTAGAAGAATTAGTAAGATTTAATTCACAAAATTCTACAAAATTGACTTTTGTGCCACTTTGGGGAGTATAAGCAACTGCCAGTGCCCGGTAATATAAAATGTAGTTTACCTCCTTACTCCCAAAATGACGTGGATAGTTCTGTTGCTTTGTTTGAGAAAGGAGAGAAGACTGTCCCCCTCCCTCTCTTAGATAAAAAGAGGAGAATTGAAATGAACGGAAATGGATAGCGGATAGGTTAGCTGCGTTAGAAATCGATCTCAACTGAGGCGTAAGAAGGATAGGTAAAAATAGTTATGTTGTGGTGTTGTGACCGTTGGGTTTGATAGACCCTTTATATATTTCCCTTGACTTCAGCCAAGTTTATCTGCCTAATAGCATTGAAGGTGATTTCTTTGCTTTTAGCTCACCCGGTTCAAGTTCCAGCCCATCGCCTACCTGCAAACTAATTAAGCCCAGCCGCAATTATGTGAGGAGCGTTCTTCTTTAATAGGCAATTTATCAGGCATTTGCTCTTTTGGTATCTTCTTCATGGTTTTTAATGTCTTTTAGGCTCTTTCAATTGAAACCGGGAATACTTCAATTTAATAGCTCCCCATTATCGGCAGCCACTTATCCCTTAATCTATTTTCAGCGAACACTTGCAAATACGGAGAGGAAATTCCATATTTGCGCTCCTTTTTTAAAAGAAACATTTATTCATCCAACCCTAAAATTGATTTTTAGACATGGCAGTAAAAATTAGACTTCAAAGACACGGTAGAGGCAAGCGCCCTTTTTATCAAATTGTAGCAGCCGATAGCCGCTCTCCCCGTGATGGTCGCAACATCGAGAGATTGGGAGATTACAATCCCCTTACCCTTCCGGCCACCATTCACATTGATGTGGACAAGACCGTTAGCTGGTTAGAGAAAGGTGCCGGCTACACCGACACCGTAAAAGCTATCCTGAAATACAAAGGAATACTTTACAAAAAGCATTTGCTGCGCGGGCTTCGCAAAGGAGCCTTAACGCCTGAGCAAGTGGAGGAGAAATTTGTACAGTGGCAGGAAGAGCACAAAAATAAAGTGCTGGATCATCAGAAAAAACAACACAAAGACAAAGCAGAAATTAGTGCTAAGTTGATCGCACAGGAACAGAAAAAGGCTGCTGACAGAGATGCGAAACGCCAAGCGGCTTTGGCCGCTGCTGAGGCAGCAAACAAACCTGCTGAAGAGGCAACAGAAGTAATTGCGGATAACACTGCAAGTGCTACCACTACCCCGGAAGGAGAGGTAAATACCGATGCAGCTACAGAAAGCACCGACACCCCTACCGAAAACTAAACACCTTTCGCTCTATGCAAAGCGAAGAAAATATACCGGTTGGAAAGCTGGGAAAGCCTCACGGAATAAGTGGGGCTTTTCGCTTTTATTTATCCCGTTTGCTAAAAGACAAATCTAAATTTCCGCCACATTTTCTGATTGAAACGAAGGGAGGTACCTTGCCATTTTTTGTAGCTTCTTTTGAACTGCTTAAATTTGATGAAGGACTGATGAAACTTGAAGATATCGCCAGCCCTGAGCAAGCCAGAACTTACAGTGGCAAAGAGCTGTATGTGTCAAAAAAGAGTATCAACCTTTATTTTGAAAGAGTGCCGGAAGACGTTGATTTTCTGGTAGGTTATGTGTTGACGGATGAACAAAAAGGTCAAGTTGGGAAAATCACTGAATTAGTAGAAAGCCCCGCTCAGATACTGGCTATTGTAAAAGGAGAGGAGCGGGAATTTACTATCCCCTTAGCAGAAGATTGGATAGTAGAAATAGAGGAAAAGTCCAAAGTGATTCGAATGGATTTACCCGAAGGGCTATTAGATATTTGACTATGCGAATTGACATTATTACTGTTTTACCCGAATTGCTGGAAAGCCCTTTTCAACATTCTATTATTAAGCGCGCTCAACAAAAAGGGCTGCTGGAGGTGAATTTGATTTCACTCCGAGATTTTGCCGTGAATAAATACGGCACCATTGACGATTATCAATACGGTGGCGGTGCAGGCATGGTGATGATGTGCGAACCTATCGCTAACTGCATTGATAAATTAGAAGCCGAGAGGGATTACGATGAAGTGATTTACATGACTCCTGACGGCAGCCCGATGAATCAGCAGATGATGAACTCCCTTTCGCTGCGGAGCAACTTCATTATTCTTTGCGGTCATTACAAAGGGATAGATGAGCGTATTCGAGAGTTATATATCACTAAGGAAATTTCTATAGGCGATTATGTGTTGAGTGGGGGAGAACTGGCGGCAGCAGTTTTTGTTGACTCTATCGGGCGACTATTGCCCGGGGTGCTGAATGACGAAACCTCTGCCTTGTCCGACTCTTTTCAGGATAACTTGCTCTCGCCACCCGTCTATACTCGACCGGAAAGTTTCAGGGGTTTAAATGTGCCCGAAATTCTGCTATCCGGTCATGAAGCTAAAATTCAGGAGTGGCGGCATACGCAGGCTTTAGAGAGAACACAGCGCAGAAGGCCCGATCTTTTAAATGAAGAGTAGTCCCGGAAGAACTACAAAAACAATTGTTACCTTGATAAGCTAATGAAAACAAAGACAGAAATCTTCCTTTTTGTCTGAAACTTTTTACTTTTGCGAGCCTTTTTAAAAAACATAAAAGAAATAGTCATGAATCCGAAATTGAAAGCCGTAGAAGACGCGATGTATTCAGAAAACAAACATCCGGCATTCGGCCCCGGAGATAACATCACAGTATCCTATAAAATTACAGAAGGAAATAAAGAGCGTATCCAGGAGTTTCGCGGAGATGTAATTCAAGTCCGTGGAAGTGGAGCGACCAAATCTTTTACCGTTCGCAAAATATCCAATGGAGTAGGCGTAGAAAGAGTATTCCCCTTGTCCTCGCCTTTTGTGGACAGCATTGCCGTAAATAAAGTAGGTCGTGTTCGCAGAGCTAAGTTGTTCTATCAGCGCGATAGAAAAGGGAAAGCTTCCCGTATTCAGGAAAAGCGCCAAGTGGAAACAACGGTTTCTTAGTAAGTTTTTCATTCTCCATAAAAACAAAACCCCGCCATGCGGGGTTTTGTTTTTAAAGTATTGCCGGTTATGCAAACTCCCGTTACCCCTTCACCCCTTCAGCAAATCCACGATGCGCTCTTCGAAGAAAAAGGAATAGCCGTTTTTCTAAAGCGCGATGATTTGATACATCCGCAGGTGCAAGGCAATAAATGGCGGAAACTGAAATACAATTTGTTTGAAGCCCGTATAAACGGGATAAATACCCTGCTCACTTTTGGTGGCCCTTACTCCAATCACATCTACTCCACTGCGGCAGCCGCCCGGATGTTTCATTTTAGAAGTATTGGAATAATTCGGGGAGACGAACCTACCAGCAAAAGCCGGACGTTGCAATTTGCCACTTCGCAGGGAATGGAACTGTATTATATGGATAAAGAAAGCTACCGCGAAAAGGAAGACCCTGTGAATATCGAAAGCCTGAGAGTGCAGATTGGTGATTTCTACTACGTACCCGAAGGGGGCACCAACCTGCTTGCCTTAGAAGGAGTAGGGGAAATAATTACTGAAATAGACATCCCGTTTGATTTTCTAACCACTGCCGTTGGCACGGGAGGAACACTTGCCGGCTTAACTGCGGGGTTAAAAGGAGAAAAGAAAATAATCGGGTTTTCTTCTTTGAAAGGCGAGGATACGCTTACTGCTAAAGTGAATGAATTGGTGACGACCTACACCGGACAGGCTTTTCAAAATTTCCACATCAACTATGATTACCACTTTGGCGGATATGCGAAAGTAAAACCCGAGTTAATAGAGTTTATCCTTTCTTTTCGCAAAAAGCACGACATTAAACTCGAACCGGTTTACACCGGCAAGATGATGTATGGGTTATATGATCTCATAAAGCAGGATTACTTTTCGCGAGGGGCGGTCATAGTAGCACTGCATACCGGAGGGCTGCAAGGGCTTTGCGGCTTTGAGAACTATTTCCCCGGCTGGTCAGCAGAGTATTTTTCTTGAGCCACCACTTTTCAATAACCCACCGTGCTAAAACTTTACTCCTGTATAGTTTTGCGGGGTGATTTTACGGAGTTCCGTTTTGATGTTCTCCGAAATATCTAAGCTATTGATGAAATGGGTAATTGCTTCTCGGTTAATATGAGCGGCTCCTCGGGTGAGTTCTTTCAATTTTTCGTATGGGTTGGGGTAGGCTTCTCTTCTCAATATCGTTTGAATAGCTTCTGCCACCACCGCCCAGTTGTTTTCTAAGTCGGCATTCAGCGCATCTTCATTCAATAACAATTTAGACAGCCCCTTTTCGAGCGAAGAAAAACTAATCAAAGTATGTGCGTAAGGCACTCCTATATTGCGCAATACGGTAGAGTCTGTGAGGTCGCGCTGTAAACGTGAAATCGGCAACTTGGCAGACAGGTGCTCGAACAGCGCATTGGCGACTCCCAGATTTCCTTCTGCATTCTCAAAGTCAATAGGATTCACTTTATGTGGCATGGCAGAGGAGCCGACTTCGTTCTTATTCACCTTCTGCTTAAAGTATTCCATCGAGATGTACGTCCACATATCGCGGCAAAGGTCTATCAGTATAGTATTGATTCTTTTGGAAGCATCAAACATAGCTGCCAAATTATCATAGTGCTCTATCTGCGTAGTATATTGCGAGCGCTTTAAGTGGAGTTTGCGGGTCACAAAATCATTTGCAAAATTAATCCAGTCAATATGCGGGTAGGCCACTTGATGGGCATTGAAATTGCCCGTAGCTCCTCCAAACTTAGCACTGTAGGGCACTTGTTCCAACTGCTGGATTTGGTGGTCAAGCCGATCGGCAAATACCCGCAACTCCTTTCCTAATTTAGTAGGCGATGCCGGTTGCCCATGTGTGTGAGCCAACATTGGAATATCTTTCCATAGTTCCGCCAGCGACAGCAACTGCGATGTCAGTCGCTTAACCGATGGCAAATACAGAGTTTCGTTCGCTTGCTTTAGCGAAAGCGGAATAGCGGTATTGTTAATGTCCTGAGAAGTAAGGCCGAAATGAATAAACTCTTTCCAGGCTTCCAGCCCTAAAGCATCAAACCGTTCTTTGATAAAATACTCTACTGCTTTTACATCATGGTTGGTTACCCGTTCTGTGTTCTTGATTACCATCGCATCTGCTTCTGAAAATTTATGACAGATGTCGCGTAGAGAGGTCAAATGTTTAGTTGGGAAATCGGCTAATTGCGGAAGGGGAATTTCGCAAAGAGCGATAAAGTATTCTATTTCTACAAATACCCGGTAGCGGATTAACCCAAATTCAGAAAAATAAGGAGCCAGTTGCTCTGTTTTAGAACGGTAACGACCGTCCACCGGACTAATAGCGGTAAGCTGGTTTAACTGCATGAATTAGTTTTGCGTGCCCGGCAAATGTAAGCCTTAAACTGTAAAAAAATGAAAGGAGAAAAAAGTGTGAACCCTCTGAAAAATTAAAACGGAGTATCCTCTTGGTTGCTGAAATCTTCCGGTTTATGCTTGCGTTTAAATCCTTCCGGGGCATCCTCCTCCGCATCATCGTTCATTCTTGATGGCAGGCGTTTAAACTTTCTTTTGTCATTGCCCTCCTGTATTTCTAAGTAAGAACTATCTGAACCTATTTCATCAAGGTTTTCAAACTTTGCAAACTTGCTGATGAAACGGGTGCGCACAGTTCTTACCGGCCCGTTTCTGTGCTTCGCTATAATCACTTCCGCAATATCTTTAGTGCTTTTTCCCTCCGTATCGGCATCAATGCCATAATACTCCCCGCGGTAAAGAAAGACTACTATATCGGCATCTTGTTCTATGGCTCCAGATTCACGGAGGTCAGAGAGCAGAGGTCGTTTATCCCCTCCTCTTGTTTCTACGGCTCGCGAAAGTTGGGAGAGGGCAATCACCGGAATAGATAACTCCTTGGCAAGTGCTTTTAACGACCGGGAAATTTGACTGATTTCCTGCTCGCGATTCCCGCTTTTTCCATCTATGCTCCCGCTCATTAATTGCAGGTAGTCTATTACCACCAATTCTATTCCGTGCTGTTGCTTTAGCCTGCGGCATTTTGAGCGAAGTTCAAATACATTGATGGCAGGCGTATCGTCAATAAAAATAGAAGCGTTTTTGAGGCTATCAATCTTTGAGGTTAGAATTTGATATTCGTATTGCTCTAAATTTCCCTTGCGAATTTTATCGGCAGGAATATGCGTTTCCATAGAAATTAAGCGCTGCACTAACTGGGCAGATGACATCTCTAATGAAAAAAGAGCCACCGGTTTTTTGTGATCTACAGAAGCATTGCGGGCCAGTGCCAGCGTGAAAGCTGTTTTTCCCATGGCCGGGCGAGCAGCTACGATTATCAAATCCGACTTCTGCCATCCACCGGTAGTGCGGTCAAGGTCAATAAAGCCCGAAGCCACGCCATTCAGGTGGTCTTCGTCATTGTTCATGCGCACCTCTATCTCTTTCAACTCAGTCATCAGTAGCGAGGAGACATCTTCAGAGTTTCTCTTCAGGTTGTTCTCCGCAATGCTGAAAAGATTTTTTTCGGCCTTGTCTAACAGTTCAAATACATCAGTAGTGTCCTCATACGCTTCCTTAATAATTTCGGTAGATGTGGAAATAAGTGCTCGCTGAATTTGCTTTTCAGCGATTACGCGGGCATGGTATTCTACATTGGCAGCCGATCCTATTTTATTAGTGAGTTGAGCCACAAAAAAGGCTCCCCCGGCAGCATCTAACTCACCATTCTTTTTTAACTGCTCTGTCACCGTGAGCAAATCTATAGG
>CAZQYO010000087.1:7481-10312 GCA_964597415.1 uncultured Chitinophaga sp. | reverse complement strand
GCACGTCCGCCTCAGTACTCTGCCAGACTACCCCAGATTACGGATGGGAATATGTTTTATGCGATTAGTTATGGAAAGGGTATGATGGGTGGTTACGGCTATCAATTAGATGTGAATGAAAGATGGCAAGTGATTCATTACATTAAAAGTTTAGCCGGAATTAATCCCCCGACTCAAAATGCCACTGCTGCCAAATAAATGCCATTGATACAATCATTTTTAAATTAATGTAATTAAGAAAAAGCAATGAATCCAAAATTCGAATTTACAGATTCCTTAAAAAAGGCACTATACTACATGATACGTGTAGGAGTACTGGGTTTACTCTTAGTGTTTTTTTTGTATGGCGAAAATAACCATGCACGCTTTTGGTCAAATATTTTGGCTAACACCTATTTCTTTACCGGAATTGGGCTGTTTGGTTTGTTTCTGGTAGCAGCCGCGCAAGTGGCTTATGGGCAATGGCATACCTTGGTGAAACGAATTTTCCTTTCGCTATCTGCATTTGCGGCTTTTGGTGGTTTTGGCTTGCTTATTATTGTTGCTCTTGGTTTGGTCAATGTCCATAACCTATATGCCCCGGTGACGCATATTTTGCATACCGGTCAGGGCGATCCGATTTACACTACTAAGTTGATTTACTTTGCCCCTGCTTTTTGGTTGGGCAGACTTCTTGTTTATGCTACTTTATGGTTTCTTTTTTCTCGAGGCATGAACAAGTTTTTTGCCAGAACAGATCAAACGGATCCAAAGGTTTACAAACGATCTAGAATTATCTCAGCTGCTTTCATTGTAGTATTTGCGCTGACTGAATCATTTATTAGTTGGGATGTGGTAATGAGTTTAGACCCCCATTGGTATTCTACTTTATTTGGGTGGTTCAATTTTGCCAGCTATGGATGCGCTGCATTAGGAATGAGTATTCTAATCGTTATTTTCCTCAAATCGAAAGGGTATCTTCAAGCAGTGAATGAAAATCACGTGCACGACTTGGGTAAATTACTTTTCGGATTTTCTATTTTCTGGACCTACCTGTGGTTCGATCAGTTCATGTTGCAATGGTATGCCAACATTCCTGAGGAAACCAGCTTCTGGGTAAAGCGGTTCGATGTAGGGTATTTCAAATTCACTATCTTCCTTACACTTATTATCAACTTTGCCTATCCTCTCTTTTTGTTAATTAGCCGTTCGAGTAAGCGGAATTTTAAAACAATAGGTTTCGGAGCAGCCTTACTTATCTTTGGACATTATGTTGATTTTTTCAACTTCACTTTTGTAGAGCCAAATTGGAACAAAGAAGTTGTTGAAGCTCACAAAGAAGCAAAACTTGCTACCGAAAATGTCGTATTGTTTGCGCAGGCTCAGGGAAACGAAAACGCAGTCAGTGATGTTACTCCTGTAAAGGAAAATACGAAAGTGGTATCCACCGAAGTGAAAAAGACTGAAGGTGAGGTTCACCAGGAGGAGGCTCCTGCAAACTATGCCGGTATTGGTATTGGCGAGTTGATGGTCTTTATTGGCTTTTTGGGAGTGTTCTTATACTTATTCTTTAACAACCTTTCTAAGCGCCCGATTATGCCGGAAAGCGATCCATTCCTAAAAGAATGTGAGAGATTGGAAGTAACTTATGCTTAATTGATTAACTAAACTGAAACAACAATAAAACATGATAGCATTTTTAAGTTTCGTGGTGATGGTTCTGCTTTTTGCAGTATTGGTGCTCACAGCAAGAGCCAATGAGCTTTCACAAGTGTTAAAGACAGAAAAACTTGATTTCACTAATCAAAGTAAAATTAATGGGTATTTGCTACTTGTGTTTCTGGTACTGATGTTTGCCGGTTCGGCTTATTGCTTTAAAGAATTAGGTCCGTTAATGCTTCCGAAAGCAGCCTCTGAACATGGGGTTAGAACAGATAAGCTATTCGATATTAATATGGTTATTATTGGCATAGCGTTCTTCATTACTCAAATTGGTCTTTTCTACTTTGCTTACCGCTACAACGAAAGTCGCGTAGATGAACCTTATTTTTATCCTCACAACAATACATTGGAAATTGTGTGGACTACTATACCCGCTCTGGTGCTTACCGGATTAATTGTGATGGGAATGGTGGAATGGTTTAAAATTTTCAATGTTGATGCACGAGATAAAAATATGATGGTGATAGAGGTTACCGGAAAGCAGTTTAACTGGATTATCCGATACCCCGGAAAGGATGGAAAATTTGGAGAGCGGATTATTGATACAGCACATATCACACCTGTCAATGAATTAGGTATTAATTGGGAAGATCCGAAAAGCCGTGATGATTTCATGTCTGACAAACTTTACTTGGTAAAAGGGCATCCGGTGTTGATGAAGTTAGGCGCGCAAGATGTTATTCATAGCTTTTATCTGCCGCATTTTAGAGTGAAAATGGATTGCGTGCCGGGGATTCCTACTGAATTTTATTTTAAGCCTACTATGACTACTAAGGAAATGCAGAAATATCTTAGTAAGCAGCCGTGGTGGAAAACCATTAATCCGGAAACGGGTGAGCCTCGCTGGAAAACTTTTAAATACGAGTTAGCTTGTGCAGAATTATGTGGTAAGTCGCATTATGGGATGGAGAGAGAAGTAATAGTGGTGACCCAACAGGAATATGACGAATGGGTAAATAAGCAAACTGCTATGTATGAAAGCGTAAAGCCTAAATCCGCAGAAGAACCGGATACCACTGAGGAAAGTGTTAAAGTTGAAAACAAGGCACAAGCCATGTTGATTAAGAAATAATTTTGAAAGAATAAATAGTAAAGTATGCAAACTGCTCATTCTATAGAAAGCGCTCACT
>CAZQYO010000087.1:0-7471 GCA_964597415.1 uncultured Chitinophaga sp. | reverse complement strand
AAAGGAACATGTCGGGGAAGAGCATCCTCATGAAGAAACGTTCTTGACGAAATACATTTTTAGTCAGGACCATAAAATGATAAGCAAGCAATTCCTTATTACCGGAATGCTTTGGGCAATTATTGGAGGTTTTCTCTCTATTCTCTTTCGTTTGCAATTAGGCTGGCCAAATGAAACGTTTCCTTTCTTAGAATCTTTTCTGGGAAAATGGGCAGAGGGTGGAAAAATTAGTCAGGAGTTCTACAATGCCTTAATTACTATGCACGGTACTATTCTCGTGTTTTTTGTATTAACAGGAGGTTTAAGTGGAACCTTTGCCAACCTTTTAATTCCCTATCAGATAGGTGCGAGAGATATGGCCAGCCCGTTTGTGAATATGCTTTCCTATTGGTTTTTTCTAAGCGCCAGCGTAGTATTGCTATTTTCTTTCTTTATTCAAACTGGCCCGGCTTCTGGCGGTTGGACGGCATATCCTCCGTTGAATGGAATGCGAAACACTGCGATCAATTTAGGGTCGGGTTTAGGCTTCGATTTATGGATATTGGCCATGGCTCTGTTTATCATCTCTGTTTTATTAGGCGGTTTAAATTATGTAGCAACGGTATTAAATCTACGCACGAAGGGAATGAACATGATGAAGATGCCTTTGACCGTATGGGCCTTGATGTTCACTGCTATTATCGGGATATTGTCTTTCCCTGCTTTATTAGCAGGGGTGGTGTTATTAGAGTTTGATCGTTTATTAGATACCAGTTTTTATCTCAACAATATTGTAATTAACGGCCAACTGCTTGGCTACAAAGGAGGATCTCCCATCTTGTTTCAGCATTTATTCTGGTTTTTGGGTCACCCGGAAGTTTATATCATTATTATTCCGGCAATGGGTATTGTGTCTGAAGTATTATCGGTTCATTCCCGTAAACCAATTTTTGGATACAAGGCAATGGTGCTCTCTATTATGACTATTCTTGTGTTGTCGTTCCTTGTTTGGGCACACCATATGTTTGTGACCGGTTTGAACCCTAATTTGGGAGCGGTGTTTGCTTTGTTTACACTACTTATAGCCATCCCATCTGCCATTAAAGTATTTAACTGGATTGGAACCTTATGGCGAGGGAAAATCCGCTTAACCTCCGCAGCCTTATTCGCTATCGGTTTTGTATCTATGTTTATCTCCGGTGGTCTTACCGGAATCATACTTGGTAACTCAACGCTTGATATTCAGTTACACGATACCATGTTCGTGGTGGCTCACTTCCACATTGTGATGGGAGTCGCTGCTTTCTTCGGTATGTTTGCAGGGGTGTATCATTGGTTCCCTCGCATGTATGGTCGGTTTATGAACGAGACTTTAGGTCAGATTCACTTTTATATTACGTTGATTGGGGCTTATTGTATTTTCTTCCCGATGCACTTTATGACAGGACTTCCAAGACGTTACTATACCTATGCTAATTTTGAAACTTTCAGTAACTTCGATCACTTGGCCGCTTTTATTAGCATCTCTGCCATAGTGGTCTTCGTTGGACAATTAATCTTTGTAGTGAATTTCTTCTATAGCATCTTTAAAGGAAGACAGGTGGAAGGTGTAAAGCATGAAGATGGTTATGAGTATGCAAACCCTTGGGAAGCTAACTCATTAGAATGGACTGCCCCAATAGATAGATTGCATGGCAACTGGCCGGGAGAAATACCAACAGTGCACAGATGGGGGTATGACTACCATGTGAATGGAAGGGAATTTACGCCACAGAATGTGCCGATAGCTCCGGGTGAAGTAATAAATGGATAATACGGGTAAGAAATTCAGATAGTGGAAAAGGCAAATGTCATACAATTAAATTTTCTCAGTGTAATCACTCAAAAAGGGAGAGACTACTTTCAGTTGGTTAAATTCCGACTCAGTTTTCTAGTCGTTTTTTCAGCGGTTCTTGGATATATTTTTGGAGCTACCGGTCATTATAATGTCAGTGACTTGTTTTGGTTGGCGTTAGGAGGTATATTGGTAACCGGTTCTGCTAATGCCATCAATCAAATTATTGAGCGAGATTCGGATAAATTGATGAAGCGGACACAAAACCGACCTTTGCCTACCGAAAGGATGAATGTGTCTGAAGCTATTATCGCTGCAGGTGTTTTTGGCATTTCCGGAATTCTGTTGATCTCTTGGATATTTAACCCTACTGCGGGTGTTATCTCTGCAATATCTTTATTGAGTTATGCTTTCGTATATACCCCATTAAAAAAGATTTCTCCAATTGCGGTATTTGTTGGAGCCATACCCGGAGCACTTCCACCAATGATTGGCTATGTGTGTGCCACCGGCAAAATTGATTTTGTAGCTATGGTTCTCTTCAGCATTCAGTTCATTTGGCAGTTTCCGCATTTCTGGGCCATTGCTTGGTTACAATATGAAGACTATAAAAGGGCAGGTATTATGTTACTCCCTTCTCCAAGCGGTAAAACGAGAATGAGTGCTATTCAGAGTGTTATTTATTGTGTAGTGCTTCTGTTAGTTTCTATGGTTCCCTACTTCTTTAATATGGTTGGGTTGATTGGAAATTTTTTTATAATAGCTGTAGGTGTAGTGTTTTTATGGATGGCATGGGAGCATTATAACAAGGTAGATGACAAATCTGCCCGACTTTTAATGTTTGGTTCGTTTCTTTATTTGCCGATTATGCAGTTAGCACTTGTTTTAGATAAATTATCATGAGCGTTACTTTGAGCGAAAAGGTCATTTTAAACGAGAAAAGGGAATACACCGGGGTGCATCCGCAAAAGTTTGCATTGTGGTTGGCCATGGCCTCTATGACCATGTTTTTCGCTTCTCTTACCAGTGCTTTATTAGTGAAGAAGGGGGACTTTACAGTCTGGGAAAATTTTCGATTACCGGGTGTATTTTTATACAGTACCATCACAGTTATCACTATGAGTATTGTACTGCAATACGCGCTTTACTGCTATCGGCACGCAAAGTTTTCAAGATTCCGTTTGTTGATGCTTATCTCTTTTTTACTCGGCTGTAGTTTTCTTGCTTTACAGTTTACCGGTTGGCAGCAACTCAAAGCAATGGGCATGACGCTTACCGGTAACCTCTCCGGCTCTTTCGTTTATCTCATTACGGCTATGCATGGGTTGCACATTATCGGTGGACTGCTGGTTACCCTGCTTTTCATCTTTTTTGCAGTGCGCTCTCGCAAAGATCCTATTTACGAATTACGCGATATTATTAACCCCAAAAGACAATTGAAGTTGGAGATGTTGGTCAGTTACTGGCATTATGTAGATATTGTATGGGTCTATCTCTATATTTTTTTCCTACTGAATTATCAATAAACGCTTAAAAAAAGACAATGGCTGAGGCGACTTTACACCAGGAACAAGAGACTTCCACCAACAAAGAATTATGGAGCGGAGGACATTCCCCTTTCCGTATTAGTTATGGCAAAGTGATGATGTGGTATTTTCTAATATCCGATACATTTACTTTTGCTTCCTTTTTGGTGGCTTACGCATCATTGCGTTTTGCTCAAGCTGATAGCTGGCCCAATCCGGCTGAAGTATTTTCTTCTATCCCGTTACACATGTTTGAAGGGGTAAAAGCTCCTTTGGTATTCGTGAGCTTTATGACTTTTCTGCTTATACTTAGCTCTTATACGATGGTTCGAGCAGTGCAGGAAGGCTACCGAATGAATAAATGGGGCGTGGTTAAGTTTCTTATTCCAACGATTATTTGCGGTATTGGTTTTTTAGCTTGTCAGTATTTAGAGTGGGCGCACTTGATTCAGGAGGGAATGACTCCTACCACAGCATCTGCTACTACTAAGATTATGAATTTTGGACAATTGTTTTTTGTTATTACCGGGTTCCACGGGCTGCACGTATTTGGCGGAGTTTGCCTGAATACATGGTTGGCAGTATCAGCGGCATCGGGCCGTTTTGAAAAGACGGGTCATTACGAGATGGTTGAGAAAATTGGTTTATACTGGCACTTTGTAGATTTGGTGTGGGTGTATGTGTTCCTTTGCTTTTATCTTCTTTAATCCAATAAATTTCACTTAAACTAACCGACTATGAATTTTGATGTTCCTACCGAAGGTCACCTGCACTGGGCAGAAGGGGAGTATAAGGATGGTAAAAAAACCGTCCTTAAAACCATTTTTATTCTTTCTGCCGTTACCGTTGCAGAAGTAGGCAGTGCTATGCTTTATGATCATTTCTATCCGCATGGAGGCGGGCCGGGAATCGCTATCAATATTTTTATGGCAGTGATGTCTGTAGTGAAAGTGTTTTATATTATGGGTGTGTTTATGCACGTAGCACACGAAACGGCTTGGTTCAAAAGAACTATTCTGCTTCCCTTTATCTTTTTGATTTGGGCAATCATTGCATTTGCACTTGAGGGGCATAGCTGGCATGTAATGCGCGGTTGGTTGAACATGTTTTAGTCTTTCCAATTAAAGGTATAATAAGGAGCGCTTTTGTGTGCTCCTTTTTTGTTATGCCAATAGCCATCATTTTACTTTCTTTGAAATCATTGTTACGATATTATGACTATCCGATTCTGCCTTATTAGCTCCTTTATTCTTTTAGCAAGTGTAAGTTTTGGTCAAGAGCGCCACAAAGTAAAATCTAAGCCGACTCCTGTTGATACTTCGTTTGTTTTGGTAGAAGGCGGAAGTTTCAAAATGGGAAGTGATAAACCGGTAGAGCCGCACGAAAGTCCCTCCCACCAAGTAACGGTGAATAGCTTCTATATTAAAAAAACAGAAGTCACCTTTGAGGAGTTTGACAAATACACTAAGGCTACCGGTAAGGACAGTGCTCTTGCCGGTGCATGGGGGCGCGGATTGCAACCTGTATTTATGGTTAGCTGGTTTGATGCTGTGCAATACTGCAACTGGTTAAGCGAGCAACAAAAACTTAGCAAATACTATATTATTAACGGGCGGGAAATAAGTGTTGTGGATACCGCAAACGGCTACCGCTTACCCACCGAAGCAGAATGGGAATATGCTGCACGCGGAGGGAATAAAAGCCGGCATACTTATTTTGCAGGAAGCGATACTATCAATGAGGTGGGATGGTATATAGATAACTCTGAAGGGCGCACACATCCGGTAAGGCAAAAGCGACCTAATGAATTAGGGCTATATGATATGAACGGAAATGTGTGGGAGTGGGTGTGGGATGTTTATGATTGGAACTACTATAAAACTTCTCCGGCTATAGATCCCCGAGGTCTTGTTAGTGGCCCTTACCGCGTAATGCGTGGTGGTGCGTGGTATAATTATGGCAATTATGCACAAGTCACTACCCGCCAGAATCACGATCCCGGTTTTAGGCAGAACAGTGTGGGCTTTCGCATTGCACGCAGCTACCGATAGACCATTTTGAACTTTGGTCTTGTAAGTTTATTTTCATCCTTCTTGTAATTCCGATATTCTTTTATCTTTACATAGTTCATTTTGTCTTGTGGTGCTTACGCCAGCAAGCAATAGGAATGATTGTTTAATCCTTATTTTTTATGTATGAACATTTATGTTGCCAATATTAGCTTCGCTGTGAAGGAAGAGGAGTTAAAAGAAGCATTTGAGCAGTATGGAGAGGTTTCTTCGGTAAAGATTCTGAAAGATCGCGAAACCAATCGCAGTCGTGGTTTTGGCTTTGTAGAAATGCCTGACTCCGCTGCTGCTCAACAAGCTATCGCAGCGCTGAACGGAACCAATTTTTCGGGAAGAAACTTAGTGGTGAAAGAAGCACTGCCACCCAAGCAATAAACCGTTTGTAAGCCAGTGCCTAACTCAATTTTTTTGTTGAGTTATTCTAAACTCATATCCTCTATCCGATCGGGGTTTAGGAGACCATTTTTGATAGCATCTACGATAAGTCCCACTGCATTTTTGGCTCCTGTTTTTCGGAGCATTTCACGCCTGATGTCTTCTATTGTTCTTTCACTAAGAAAAAACCTATCGGCAATTTCAGCTGTAGAATTTTCCAAAGCTATCAGTTGAAGGATTTGAATTTCGCGGTTATTAAAAGCCACGAAATCATCTTTAAAAACAGGTGCAAACTCCGCTTGCATCATTATTTTACGGAGAGTAATCATGTCGGTCCCTTCTTTGAGATAGAAGCCATTTTTTGTTACACTCTCTATAGCCAACAGTAATTCATCTGGGTCTTCATCCTTTGAAAGAAATCCAACGGCTCCTACTCTGATCGCTCTAAGTATATGCCACTCTTCCATAAAGGAGGAAAGTACAATAGACTTTACTGAAATCTTTTTTTGTTGCAACTGCTCCAGTGTTTCATAACCATTCATTATCGGCATCTGCAAGTCAAGCAGCATCACATCCGGTTTTACTTTTTCAATGGCATTTAAGGCTTCTTCTCCATTTGCGGCTTCGGCTGTGATAGTGATACTGTCATATTCACTGAGTTGGGCAATCAGTCCTTTGCGAAAAAGGGTTTGATCATCTACTACCAATACTCGCACTGATTTTGAAATGGGGGACATACGGAATCGCTAATGATTAATTGTCGGCAAAGTAAAAGATTAGCTTGTAAAATTAGCTGTTTCAATGACAAAAAAACCGTACCAGTACGGTTGCCCTCTTCTTTTAAATTAAATAGCTTTGTAAAGAATAGCTTAACCTGTATTGGAAAGGCATGATTACGAGACAGCGACTCGTGTAAGTAACAGTTTGGATTATTTTTTTATATCGAAGACTATTCTCAAGTGGAGAATAGCATTAATGATACATTTATGCTTTCAGCAGTACCCAATCAACGTACACTTCAAGAACGCCTCCGAGGTGGCTCTCTCTATATTTTGGGGATGGTGATGATGGTTGGGGTACTTGTTCTGTTGGGGTGGCAGTTCAATTTTGAAGAACTGAAACGGTTTTATCCGGGCTTTGTAGCTATGAATCCCTTGACAGCGATTGAGTTTCTATTAGCCGGCAGTGCCATTATGCTTTTACTTAAAGGGAAAGCAAATGCTTTGGTATTTGTTCTTTCTGCAACGGTTACTCTCATCGGTTTTGTTCAGCTATTATCCATCTTCACTAATTGGCAGGTAGCGATAGACCAATTATTTTTTCCGGCAAAATTAAATTCAGACATAGTCAATGGCGTGCACAATAGTATGGCTCCCAACACGGCTGCCGGATTTTTTATGACCGGACTTTCTCTCCTCTTGTCTATTCAAAAGCCTTCTTTGGTTAAGGCGGTGGCGAATTACTTAGCCTTATCTGTTTTTGTGATCGGGATGTTTTCTGTTATTGGGTATAGTTATCAGGTAAAGGAATTCTATGGTGTTCTCGCCTATATACCGATGGCTTTGCCCACTGCTTTTTGTTTTATGTTGATCGGCTTGGCCTTGTTGTTTACGAACAGCAAGGTAGGGTTTATGAATACATTCACTTCCTCTTATGTAGGTGGGACCATTGCGCGTTTTCTCATCCCT